>DOXU01000087.1 GCA_003518885.1 Oscillospiraceae bacterium | reverse complement strand
AGTACGGTCTCGTGGGTGCGGAGATTTGTATAAGATACAGGTACATATCCCGTTCCGGAATTTTTCCGGTCTGTTGAATGAGATGGAAGATCGGCGGAATCTCGTAGCTGTTCTTTTGAATGACAGCGGCAAGACTTTGTGGAAGCATTCGGGGAATATTTTCATAAAAGCCACCCCCGGTAATGTGCGAAATACCATGAACGGGGACTTTGCTTAATAGAGCCAAAATTGGCTTCACATAAATTTTTGTGGGGGTCAATAAGGTTTCGCCTAATGTGGCAGAAAGCTCGTCCACTCGCATAGAAAGACGGGCGTCATCCAATTCAAATACACGGCGCACTAATGAAAAGCCATTGGAATGCACACCACTAGAGGGTAAGCCGATCAGAACATCCCCTTCGCTAATGGCTTGATTAGAGAGCAAAGCGTCTTTTTCCACAGCACCAACGCAAAAGCCAGCCAGATCATATTCATCAGTTGGATAGAATCCGGGCATTTCAGCCGTTTCTCCTCCAACAAGAGCCATGCCAGCTTGTAAGCAGCCTTCAGCTACGCCTTTTACAACCGATGCAATTTTTTCAGGAAGGTTTTTTCCCGTAGCAATATAATCAAGGAAAAATAAAGGTTTGGCACCGGCGCAAACAACATCGTTGGCACACATGGCAACACAGTCAATCCCAACGGTATCATGTTTGTCCATTAAAAAAGCAAGTTTTAATTTGGTGCCCACACCATCGGTACCAGAGACAAGGACCGGGTGTTTCAGATTGATGGCGCCCAGGTCGAATAGGCCTCCAAATCCGCCTAATCCGCCCATTACGCCGGGAATCATCGTACGGGATACATGTTCTTTCATGAGTTCCACTGCCTTATAACCGGCGGTAACGTCGACGCCGGCTTGGCGGTAACTTTCACTAAAGCTTTTCAATCCGTACATCCTCCTGTAATGTTGGACCAGCAGACCGCTTTATCGGTTAGCGTATTCTGCGCGGAGCCCATTTTTTTATTCGTGGATTTCTTTTTGTTGATTTTTGCTTCAAAACGGTTTTTGGGGACCTCTTTAGGAACATCAATTGCATAATGCCCTGTGAAACAACCCGCACAGTATCCATCCTTTAGGCCTGGTACGATGTGCGCAAGATCTTCTACACGGAGATAACCCAAAGAGTTTGCCGAAATCGTTTTTTGAATTTCGGGAACGGACATTTTACACGCAATCAGGTTCTCGCGTGAGTCAATATCCGTGCCAAAATAACAAGGGTTAATAAATGGGGGGGAGGAAATACGCACATGGACTTCTGTAGCGCCCGATTCACGAAGCATTTCAACGATGTGGGAGCTGGTTGTGCCTCGTACAATAGAATCGTCCACCATGACAATACGTTTGCCTTCTACGGCACTTTTCAGCGCATTTAATTTAAGGCGAACCGCTTGGGCCCGTTGCGTTTGTGTTGGCTGAATGAATGTACGACCGATATACCGATTCTTGACGAAACCAAGTCCATAGGGAATGCCAGATTCTTCTGCATAGCCCAGAGCAGCATCAATGCCGGAGTCGGGAACCCCAATCACTAAATCGGCTTTTACGGGATATTCTTTGGCCAAACAACGTCCGGCCGCTTTGCGAGCCATATGGACACTTGCCCCGCCAATAAAGGAATCTGCGCGAGCAAAGTAAATATATTCAAAAATGCAATGAGCATGTTGTTGACCACATAAATCTCGAATACTTTTAATTTGACCATCTTCAACGACGATAATTTCACCTGGCTCGACATCTCGTTCAAAAGTGGCGCCGATGGAATCCAGGGCACAAGTTTCCGAGGCGAAAACAATGCTTTTTCCTATTTTGCCCATGCAAAGAGGACGGAACCCCTGGGGATCACGCGCCGCAATTAATTTTTGCGGAGAAATCAAAACAGTGGAATAAGCGCCACGTATGGTCTTCATTGTTTCTAGGACGGCTTCTTCAATTGAACCCGTGCACAGGCGTTTTTGTGCCACAATGTAAGCCATAACTTCCGTGTCACTGGTACATTGAAAAATGGCGCCGGTCTGTTCAAGCCCCTTACACAAATCATGGGCATTTAATAAATTTCCATTATGGGCCAGTGCAATGGTTCCTTTAGCATATTTCATAACCAAAGGCTGCGCATTTTCACGCGTATTTCCTCCTGTTGTGGAGTAACGAACGTGTCCAATGGCAATTTGTCCATTTCCCAGTTCATTTAAGGTAGTTCTCTGGAAAACATCAGGAACGAGTCCGAGGTCTTTATGCATGCGGATAATTCCGTCATCATTGACGGCGATACCACAGCTTTCTTGTCCTCTGTGCTGGAGGGAATAAAGTGCGGTATACGTTGTGTGTGCAACATCCAGATTTTCAAGATCGTAAATGCCGAATACACCGCATTCTTCATGAGGTTTATCTTGCATGGGATCCTCCCTTCTTGTCCGCGACCGTACTTTGACGGCCAGATAATAAGCGGCCCAGTCAAGCTGGAGAGTAAACAATAGATAAACAAGGATAGAACTTGCAATAGGGAGGAATAGTCTCCGGCTACTTGACAGAAAAGGAGTTTATTCTCCTAGCAAACGATGCAGGATTTCTTGATAAGCGCCTTCTACATTGCCAAGGTAGCGACGGAAGCGGTCTTTATCTAATTTCTCTTGAGTTTTGCTGTCCCAAAGGCGGCAAGTGTCAGGGGAAATCTCATCAGCAAGAATAATTTGGCCGTCCGTTGTTTTACCGAACTCTATCTTGAAATCAACCAAATCAATGCCAATGCCTGCAAAGAAGCGACGGAGGAAATCGTTGACTTTATAAGCCATAGAAGCAATACTGGCTAGCTCTTCTTTGGTGGCCAGTTCCATGGCCAGTGCATGACTGTCATTGATGAGGGGAACGTCCAGATCATCATTTTTCTAAGAATATTCCAAAACGGTCACAGGCAATATTTTACCCTCTGGAATACCAAGACGCTTTGACATGGAGCCAGCAGCAATGTTGCGGATGATCACTTCCAATGGAATAATGGTGACTTTTTTGACCAAGGTTTCCCGGTCAGAAAGTTCTTTGATGAAGTGAGTAGGAATCCCGGTTTCCTCTGCCAATTTCTGCATCAAATAGTTCGTCACGCGATTATTTATCGCGCCTTTGCCCGAGATAGTTCCTTTTTTCTTTCCGTTAAATGCAGTAGCATCATCTTTATAGTCTACAATAAATTCTTCAGGATTATTGGTACGGAATACTTTTTTGGCTTTACCTTCATAAACTTGTGTTAATTTTTCCATGATTATTTGTTAACCTCCGCTTGAATTGCTGCATCTTTTTTCTCTACGCCGTCTGCCATTTGCTTTTTATAGTCCTGTAGTTGCTTAGTTAAAGTAGGATTGTTGAGTGCTAAAATTTGAATGGCCAAAAAAGCGGCGTTTTTGGCTCCATTAACTGCTACTCTTGCCACGGGTACACCCGAAGGCATTTGCACCGTGGAAAGTAAAGCATCCAGACCACCAAATGCAGCCGATTTAACAGGAATGCCAATAACCGGCAAATAAGTTTGAGCGGCAAGTGCACCAGCCAAATGAGCGGCCATGCCTGCTGCGGCAATAATAACGCCGAATCCGTTATCAGCAGCGCCCTTCGAAAAGGCAGCAGCCTTTCCCGGGGTGCGATGGGCAGAAAAAACATGTGTTTCGGTGGGAACACCGAAATCTTTTAAAATGTCGATACAGCCTTTTACTACGGGCAGGTCGCTGTCGCTGCCCATAATGACAGCCACTTTTTTCAGTTCCTGCATTGAAAAACCTCCTAAGTCTTTAGCCAAAAAAAATACACTTCCAATAATTAGAAGTGCGTTTTGGTCATACCTATCTTATATTGCAAAGCCTTAAGAAAGAGGCATTTGAAAAGCCACAATATGATGTTGGAAAAAACGAGATAATTGCGAACAACAAAAGCACCTCTTCCTAAGAGCAAATTGAATATAAGGTGATTACAGTTTTATTTTATTGCAAATTGTATCACATTGCAAGCGGAAAATGTACTTTTCAAGATTTGATTCATCGAATTATAAGATTTTTGAAAGGATTTTTGTTATTATGCATTTGAAGCCGTGTCGGCCGGAGAGGCTTCGATTACTGTTTCGTCGTTGTTTGGCATGTTGCTAACCAACTCTTTTATTGAAACGGAGAGGGAAGCCAATGATTGCATTTCGGAAGGAATAATAATTTTGGTTGCCTTTCCATCGGCGACTTTTGCCAAAGCGTCCAGTGATTTTAGTCCCAGGACCTTTTCTGTTTGACCAGCAGCTGTGAG
>DOXU01000246.1 GCA_003518885.1 Oscillospiraceae bacterium | reverse complement strand
GCTTTGTATTGTAACAACAGTTCTTTTTACATCTCTAACAGGTGTAGGCCCCTATATTGCAATTGGTACTATTGTTCTTCCTATTATGATGGCTCTTGGTATTTCTCCATTGATATCTGTATTTGCTTTTGTTGGCTCAGCAGGTGTAAGTGCATCGCTTCTTAATATCGTTAATTTTCAGCAATATCAACTTATTTTTGCAACAGCAAATCAAGATTATGCGAGTTATACGTATCAGGATTATTTCCCTTTTGCTATAATTTAAATAAAACTAATATGATAATATTAATAATGTTAAAAGGGAGGACAATCAGTATATGAACAAACATCATGAAGAAAAATTTTGGATAAAAAGAAAAGAAGGAAAGTTATATTTTCATCTGTGGTTACCAGAGGATTTACCTAGAGCGACCATATGCTTAGTACACGGATTGGGCGACTATAGTGACTGCTTTCTTCCTTTAATATCGCATTTTATCACATCCGGATATTCCATTTATGCCGTTGATCTTTATGGAAGTGGGCATTCGGATGGTTTACGCGGTGATGTACCAAACTATCATGTGTTTATGGAAGAGATTTTTGCTTTATTGCAATTAGCACAGAATCGGACTAGAAAAATTCCTATTTACTTGTATGGACATAGCATGGGTGGGAATCTCGTGTTAAACTATGCACTGCGATACAAACCGGACATCGCTGGAATTATTGCATCCGCTGCTTGGTTAAAAATGGCTGATCATCCTTTGGGCAGACAACTGCGTTCTTTTCTGATCTCCCGTGTTTTCCCAACATATCGGTATCAGTCAAAGTTATATCCTGAAAAATTGAGTCATGATGCTAATTATAGGAAATATTATTCACAGGATCCGCTTATTCATGGATACGTATCAGCTCGCCTTTTCGAACAAGTAAGTGCTGCAGGAAATTGGGTGTTACGACATGCAGACGAAACACAATTGCCCACTTTGCTCATTCATGGAGAAAAAGATATGATTACCTCCCCAAACGCGAGCAAACTGTATGTGAAAAATAGTCATGGAAACGCATCATATAAAGGTTTTTCCGGAGATTATCACACATTGCATCAAGAATCAAATCGTCAGGAAGTTTTTGATTTTATTTCTAATTGGATAGGAGAAGTTACGAATTACTCTGTCTATAAAAAGGCAATCTAAAGATTTATAGTGCATTGGCTGTAAAACATTCGTAGTGACTGCCGAGAGTTTTTTGTTGTAAATGTATTGACAAATTGCTGTGGCCTGCTAATCTGGTTATAGAAGGGTGGGATCAGCCATGAAGAAAAAAGTTCTAGTCGTGATTCCAGTAGAGAAACATCATCAAAAATTATTGGAGGAAGCTTATCCTGATGGGGAATTTTATTACCAAATGAGGGATGAAGTCACCGATTTAGAAGATGTTCACGTGATTATTGGAAATGTTATCCCCAGGTCATTAAAAAATGCCAAAAATTTAGAATGGATCCAGTTGAACAGTGCGGGAGCCGATCAATATATCAAAGAAGGAATTCTTAAAAAAGAGACAATTTTAACTAACGCGACGGGCGCTTATGGGCTCGCGCTATCTGAACAATTGCTAGCCGGAACATTGGCCCTGATGAAAAGAATTAATCAATATCAGAGAAACCAAGTAAAACATCTTTGGAAAGATGAAGGGATCGTTCATTCCATTTATGGAGCGCGAACGTTAATAATCGGACTCGGCGATATTGGAAGTTCATATGGACAAAAGATGAAAGCGTTGGGAAGTACAGTAGTGGGAATAAAAAGACATGTCCAGTCAAGGCCTGTATGGCTAGATGAACTCTATTCAATGGACTCATTAGATCAAGAGCTTGCGAAAGCTGACATTGTGGCGATGTCTCTGCCCAGTACACCTTTAACAACTCATTTGATAGATAAACGGCGTCTGTCTTTAATGCGAAGACATGCTATTTTACTTAATGTAGGCAGAGGAGATGCTATCGTGACAGAGGATCTTTGCTATGCTTTAAATAAAGGCCTTATCTTTGGCGCATTTTTGGATGTTACGGATCCTGAGCCGTTGCCAAAAGAAAATGCATTGTGGGATGCAGATAATATTCTGATTACACCACATATAGCAGGAGATTTTCATTTGCAAGAAACATTAGAAAAAGTAATTGATATTACATGTAAAAATTTGAAGCGATTTCAAACAGGCGCCCCGTTAGAAAATATTGTCGATCGTTCAACAGGATACGCACTTCACAATAAGAGGGTTTAAAATTCCCCCTGATTCGAATAGTAATAACCGATGGTCTCCCCATCGGTTATTACTATTTATAGATTTGCGTAAATTAAACCTATAATGAAATATGGTTACTTGATTGCAGTAAGATAATTATTTAAAATAAAACGTTCATGTTTTCCATCATCCACAACGGCACTTTCATGTCCATATAGGGTTCTTGTTTGACAGACAACACCGTTTTGAATAGGGGATCCACCGCCAGCATATGCCAAATGGCAATAGTCCGATGTGGTTTTAACACGATCCCCAATATGTAATTTCAAACGGATTCATCCTTTCATTTTTAAATTTTATAAAAATAGGCCTCTTGAAAGCTTTATATTTCAGGATAGACATTAAGAATCGAATTTTTTAGAAATGCTTTAGAAATGCTTTAGTAAAGGAATGCTACGAAAATGCATATAAAGCTATTATATCAAATTGAAAATGTATGGTCAAGGAATATTCAAAATATTTACAGGTGAATATTTTGAACAAGCTTCCCTGATATCGGGACGACGTACATAGTAAAAGGATACTCCTTATTTTAAAATTGCCCCATAAAAATAAAAGTTTAATTTTAATATGTAGAGGTTATATGTCTTCTCTTTGAGGTATGGTATAATAAAGTTGTCGTAACTAGGGACAAAATAAAACAATTGATTTTGAGTAAAGAGGGGATAAAATTGGCTCGTTTACTTTATCAAGGGCACGGAAGTTATCGTATCGTTTCACACGAACAATTTGTAATTTATGTAGATCCATTTGCTGGGGAAGAATATGATCTTCCGGCTGATCTTGTTTTAATCACACATGAACATTCTGATCATAATCATACGGAATTGGTGAATTTAAAAAAAGGTGGAAAGATCCTTAGAAGTAAGGATATGCTTGTGAATGGAGAATACCACTCAATATCAATAAATGGAATTGATATTGAAGCTACGCCCGCTTATAATCATCATCATTCGATTGATGAGTGTGTGGGTTACCTTATCACAGTGGATCAGGTAAAAATTTACGCAGCAGGAGATACTTCCAAAACGGAGTTTATGTCCAATAGGTTAGCGCATGAATATTTGGATTATGCAATTCTTCCAACGGATGGGGTCTATAACATGGATGAAAAAGAGGCATCGGAATGCGCAAAAATCATTGGGGCAAAACATAGCATTCCCGTGCACATGATTCCAGGTGCCTTGTTTAGCGCTAAAAAGGCGGCTGATTTTTCTGCAGACGGAAAGATTGTTTTAACACCGGGAAAAGAAATTTTACTTTAACAATCGATAATAACAGATTTTACAAGATTATCATTGATGTGTTTTGAGCTTCGACGGCCGTAATTGCAATATTAAAAGCAGGTTCTGCGTTTTTATCCGTAGAACCTGCTTTTGAATTTTAAGGGTATTATTTTTATTTAGTATCATTGGAACGGGTAAGAGCACTATCTCCACGTTCTCCGGTTCTAATACGAATGGCTTCGGAAACTTCGGAAACGAAGATTTTTCCGTCCCCGACTTCCCCGGTTCTGGCCGTTTGTGTGATATGCTCAATTACACTCTCTACTTGTTCATCCAAAACGGTAAGTTCTAATTTGATTTTAGGTAAAAAGTTCACATCTACTACAGCACCGCGAATGAATTCTTTCCATCCCTTTTGGTTTCCGCACCCCATTACTTGGGAGATGCTCATGCCGTTGATATCCAGTGTATTTAAAATCTGTTTGATGTCTTCAAGTTTTTCCAGCCGAATAAAGGCTTCTACTTTTTTCATAGTAAATCTCTCCTTGTTGTACTTAATCCATACCGTTAAAAGAAGGATAGGCGGATTCTCCGTGTTCTGAAGCATCCAAACCGATATCTTCATCGTGTGGAGAGACACGAAGTTTTTTGGTAATTAATTTGGCAATGCCCAGAGCGATCAAGGTGCCAACGACAGAAATGACTATGGTAATACCAATAGCGGCCAATTGACGAATAAATAGATGGGCATCTCCGAAAACAAGGCCATTCCATTTTACTGCATCGAGCTTTGCATCTGGATTAAATCCTTTTAAAGCAAATAAACCGGTTGCAATGCCACCCCAGATACCACCAACGCCGTGACATCCGAAAGCATCAAGGGAATCATCATATCCCAATTTGGGTTTTACATAGCTAACAAAGAAATAGCAGATGGGACTGACTAATGCGCCAATGATGATAGATGCCCAAATTGGCACAAAACCTGCGCCCGGTGTGATAGCAACAAGGCCAATGACTGCACCGGTCGAAATGCCCACTAATGTTGGCTTTTTATTTTTAATCTTTTCAATCAACATCCATGTGAGTATGGCCGCAGCACAGGACGTGTTTGTTGTCATAAATGCATGTATTGCAAGTGTATTGGCGGCTCCAGCGCTTCCTGCATTGAAGCCAAACCAGCCGAACCAAAGGAGCATAGCACCAAGGAATACGAAGGGGATGTTATGTGGATGATAGGCAGAGCGCCCTAGGTTTTTGCGTTTACCGAGGATTATCGCTGCGGTGAGCGCGCTAACGCCAGAACTGATGTGGACCACCGTGCCACCTGCGAAGTCAATAGCACCAAGGTTCATCAGGAATCCGCCGCCCCAAACCATATGTGCTAATGGGTAGTAAACAATGATGGACCAGATTGCGACAAAGATAAATAATGCCGAAAAACGCATACGTTCAACTAAAGCACCAGTAATCAATGCAGGAGTAATAATAGCAAACATCATCTGGAAAATGGCAAAGCAAAGTGTTGTAGGGGCGTATACAGAGGCGGCAGGACCTTTTTCCAGTCCTTGCATACCAAACCAATGTAGATTTCCGATGATACCAGAAATGTCTCCACTAAAGGCCAGGGAAAATCCAAATACGACCCACATAATTGCTGCAAGCCCTGTTATAAATGCGGAAGAGGATATGGTGTTGATCACATTTTTCCTTTTAACCATGCCACCGTAAAAGAATGCTAAGCCAGGGGTCATGAGCCAAACTAGAGCAGATGCGATAAGCATCCAAGATACATCGCCAGAATTAATATTCATACGTGCAAACTCCTTTATCTCTATGAATTAAATATATTAATCAAAATTTCAGTATCGTGTCTATAGTGAAATTTTGAGGATTGTTAATAGGGAAATGGGGTAGTTATCTCCAATATGTATGGTTCAGAATATGGCAACGGTTTACATATAATTAATTAAAAATAGCGCTATCATGACCTAATATAAGTCACGATAACGCCATTGTTACCATTCACAATCAACATCAAAGACCATTGGAAAATCTAAGATATTTTAAGCAAAAATTTCTTTATTGTTCTTTATTATATATCTAATTCAACTATTCGTCAATAAAGCGCACAAGAAAATCACGGAAATCGAAGGTGATCATTTTCGATTTTTTCGGAATAATAGTGCGGTGGCTATACTTCCTAATGCCAAAACTCCAGTGAAAAAGTTTGAGA
>DOXU01000208.1 GCA_003518885.1 Oscillospiraceae bacterium | reverse complement strand
GGTGCTACCGGCGCAACAGGTGATCCTGGCGCAACGGGCGCAACGGGTGCTACTGGCGCTACTGGCGCCACAGGTGCTACCGGCGCCACAGGTGATCCTGGTACAACTGGTGCAACAGGCCCACGTGGACCAAAAGGCTTTCCAGGACCACGCGGCTGCCCAGGTATGCCAGGTCGTCCAGGCCGTCCAGGTCCACAAGGTCGTCGAGGACCAACAGGTGATCCTGGTGCTACCGGCGCTACTGGCCCACAGGGACTACAAGGTATAGCTGGTGAAGCTGGTGCCACTGGTCCAACCGGAGCCACTGGCTTGGCAGGTGATCCAGGTATAATCGGTCCAACCGGTCCAACTGGCCCACGCGGATTAAAAGGTTTCCCAGGACCACGCGGCTGTCCAGGCCACCCAGGGCGTCCTGGATGCCCAGGACCACAGGGATGCCCAGGTCGACCGGGTCGTCCAGGTCCACAAGGCCGTCGGGGACCAACTGGTGCTATCGGAGCTACCGGTCCACAAGGATTGCAGGGCATTCAGGGTTCTCAGGGTGCTCAAGGCATTCCAGGCGTTACTGGCCCACAGGGCATTCAGGGTACCGCCGGACTAACAGGTGATCCCGGTGCCACCGGTCCAACTGGACCACGTGGACAAAAAGGAATGCCCGGCCCACGTGGGTGCCCAGGTATGCCAGGTTGTCCTGGACCGCAAGGCTGTCCAGGCCGTCCAGGTCATCCGGGTCGCCCAGGTCCACAAGGCCGCCAAGGTCCAACTGGCCCAGCAGGCACATCAGAAGCTTTTGGATCGTTCTATACAACAGGAGCACTTTCTATTTCAAATGGCAATTCTGTACCTTTTGCAAATGCAAGTGCAGCACGCGACATCATGGCTTCATCACCAACTGAAATCACTCTAAAACGTAGTGGGTACTATTTGATTCAATATGCCGTTCATTCAACTAATATTGCCACTGGCAATGTCCAAATATTCAGTGGCAATAGTCCAATTGCCGGCACAACAGTTCATTTTCATGCCCCCGGAGTATACAGCAACTCCATTATTGTACACCTATCAGAAAATACTGTTCTCTCCCTCCGTGTTTCCACGGATTCAGCGTTAGTGGTTTATCCAGATACAGGTGCCTTCATCACTTTGGCCCAAATCGCCGTCTGATGCAAAACATTTAGCCATCAAAAACCACAAAAAACATCCGGGAAGGGGCTAACCCGCCCGGATTACATAAATCAGCAGGAGGAACCTGGATGTACACGATAAGCGCATGTATTTTTAGTAGAGGAGATAGCGTCGCTTTAGCAAAAACGCTAACCTCTTGCAACAAACAAATCGATGAATTTATTGTCGCTGTTCCAGACAAAAATAAAGCAATTGAAGAAATTGCACAAAAAAATTCTGCCGTGATAGTACCCTATCAACCGCAGGACAGTATCTGTTTGAGACTAACGCAAACTTTTGCACAAGCCTCTGGTGATTATCTATTTTGGATAGACGCGGGCGACATTTTAACCCCATTAGACCTTTCTAAACTTTCCGCACTGAAACTAGCTTTGCACGAAGATATTTCTGCGGTTCGCATCCGCCATGCTTTTCCCGCAGTTGCCGAAGGCACATTTTCTTATTATCGATATGAAACACGTATGATTTCTAAAAAATCCGTTTTTTCATTTGAAGACGATCGATATCCCATTTTGAATACACCTGGGGATCCAGTTACCTTCGATATGGCTCTTACCCATCCACAATCCATTTTACAGGATAATGCCGAAAACCTCCCTTATTATCAAAAGAGGCTTGCCTCCAACACACCCTTGTCTCCGCATGAACAACTTTTTTATGCTCGCGCTTTACGTGATAGCGGAAATCTCGAGGAAACACTTAAAGAATATGAGGCGCTAATTGAGCGAGATGCCCCTAAAAATATTCGACTTTCCGCTTGTTTGGAATTATCCGTTTGTCAAAGTGATATAGAAGAACGTTTAGGAACATTGTATCGCAGTTTTCAATTTAGTTCACCTGAAGCAGATATTTGTTGTGCAATTGGACACTGTTTACAAAAGCTAAATGCACAAGAGGAAGCCATTTTTTGGTATGAATTGGCCCTTTCTCAAAAAATGCCAATCAGCGAAAGGGACATCTATTATGAGGATTGGAATTATATTCCTTCTTTAGAACTCTGCTGCTGCTACCATGCGATTGGAAATAAAGAAAAAGCCAAAGAGTACAACCACTTAGCCGCAGAATACAAACCTCATGATGAAACAGTACAGTCCAACGCCATATTTTTTAGAGAAAATGAACCGCCTAAAAAAACAAGGAATGATAAAAAGATAAAGTATTAAAACTGCGTTCCAGTGTATGTAAAAGATATTGTTCCGCTGCATGGGAAAAATTTTTCAAAGAGGCTTCTGAAAGAGCAAATGCAAACAAACGATCGAAGTCCGCATAAATAACATGGCGCATAGCCGCCAATACACTACGCGAAAGTGGAATGCGCAATTTATCCTGTTGCTTCTGTGCACAAGAATGACAAAAAATAACGCCAGAAAGTGGCATCAAATACATGCAATCGTCTTCATACACACCACAGCCCGCGCAAGCAATTAGATCGGGCATATAGCCTGAAATGGAAAGAAGTCGCATTTCAAAAGCCGCCTTAATTTGTAAGGCCGGCTTTTTTTCTGTCTCTAGTAACGCAAATGCATTTAAAATAAGACGCAAAAAAAGAGAAGCCTCTTCCCCTTTTGGAGCAAGAGCTTCTTCCAATTCACAAAAGTATTGGGCAAGTGCCAATTTTTCCAGATCCATCCGCACACCCATAAAAAGTGTCGAAGGGGTTGCTTCATCAATCATATAAATTTTACGTCCATGATAGAATGTAAAATCCGTGTGACAAAGCAGCTGCGTTCCGGCCGAAACCCCATTTTTCATTCTTCTCGCACCGCGTGCACTTGCACGAATAACACCCAATTTACGGGTAAGTATTGTCAATATACGATCCGCTTCGCCAACATTAAAATCACGAATAACCAAACCATCTGTTACTGTTCTTGTTTCCATGCCGTGTCTATATCTCCCAAATAACCCTTAATGCATATATTGAGGGCCATGTGTCATTGTTTTATCGGACTTTTTTGATACTTGTCCTCTTTTTGGATGAAAAGAGACAGTAGGCGAAATAGACGCCGTTGCATGTGAACCTGCACTAGACAAGTCATGGTATAAAAGATATGCTTCAATATTTCCTGTCGTCTCAAATAAATACCAAGCTGTTTTTGAATTCATTTTTGTCCTCCGGCTAATGTAGTTGCTCTAAAAAAATCCTCTTCTTTTAGATTATCACAATACCGGTAACATATGCGCGGGAAATATTGCTTAAAATGTCGTTTTAATCGTAACCCAGTGTGCGAAGAACGCCTTCCCGATTGCGCCAATTTTCTTTAACTTTCACCCAAAGATGTAAACCAATATGGCAGCCAAGCAAATGTTCAATGTCCTTGCGGGCAGCCGTTCCGATTTTTTTCAACATGGAACCGCCTTTTCCGATAATAATCCCAGAGTGACTCTCTTTTTCACAATAAATGGTTGCTTCCACTTCCAGCACATGGCGTCCTTCTTCTGTATGCATCCGTTCAACCGAAACCGCTGTGCCATGCGGAATTTCTGCACTAAGAAACAGCAACATTTTTTCGCGAATAATTTCAGAAACCACCACACGTTCTGGTTCCGATGTAATCATATCCGATGGATAATATTGCGGTCCTTTAGGCATTCTTCCAATCAATTCTTTGCGCAAGGAATCTACGCCATCATTCTTTTTAGCGGAAATAGGATAAACAGCAGCAAAATCACGCAATTTACTCCAAGCACTGATAACAGACATCAAAACACTTTTATCGGCAAACAAATCGATTTTATTTATGACTAATACAACGGGAACTTTTGGATTGAGCTTTGCAAGCAGAGCCTCCTCCGCTTGTCCAGGTTTTTCTTTTGGCTCAATAACTAATAAGACCACATCTACATCTGCTAATGCCGTGGTGACACTTTTGATCATATAGTTGCCCAATTTTGTTTTCGGTTGATGCCAACCTGGTGTATCCAAAAAGATAATCTGTGCATCATCTTCTGTGTAAATTCCCGTCACCTGATTCCGCGTTGTCTGCGGTTTTGGTGACACAATGGCAACTTTTTGCCCCAACATGGCATTAAGCAATGTGGATTTTCCTACGTTAGGCCGGCCAATAATAGCAGTAACGCCTGAATGTTCAATGGTCAATGAAAAACCTCCTGACCCAATCTAACAACACAATTTAGTGTTTTCTAAAAATTCCAAATGGAAAAAAGAAAATAAAAATACTGGCAACTGGCAAGGACGCCAAGAACAAAAGGCCAAAAACCAGATGACTACAGAGGTACTCTACGATAAAAAGTAAAGTGGCCGGCCGCCAAAATAAGGCTACTCCTACTAATACGGAAGCAAAAGCACAAACCAGAACAGCGCCAGCTGCTGTATTTTTACCAATCCTCGCAAGATTATCGTACCACTGTGCTTCCAAATTAATAACCGCTTCTATAGCCGTATTCAGTGCTTCTGCAAAGATGACAAGCCCAATGGTCAGAAACAAAATAGCATATTGCGTTGCACTCAAATGAAAAAAAGGAGAGAAACTGAGAACGTAGACTGCTGCCGTAATATGTACGCGCATATTCCGTTCATTTTTTATACAAAATGCAATGCCTTTAAAAGCATAACGAAAACTATCCCGAAATGAACGGATCCGTTCGGGCATGCGAATGCTCATCCTTCTTCGTAAAGGTCGTAAGTAAAGCCGAGTGCTTTCATAACGGCGGCCTCATGCTCGTGCATGTGCATGGCCTCTATTCCGCCATTCACGTGATCATACCCCATAATATGTAACATAGAGTGCACCGTTAAGAAGGCAACTTCCTGCTGTAGACTATGATCGTATTTTTTAGCTTGTACCACTGCTGTTTCCAGGGAAATGACAACATCTCCCAAGACAAATGCGCCTGTATCCGGGTTGATATCAAACTTTCCGTCTTCTCCCATCGGAAAAGAAAGAACATCTGTTGGAACATTTTTATCCCGATATTGTGCATTCAATTCTTTAATTTGCGCATCATTCACAAAGGTGACGTTCACTTCAGCATCACCATGAAAATGTTCATAGACCAATGTGGCATTGCAACATCTACGTACCAAAAGCCTGAGGCCTGACGGGATTTTAACGGTCTTTTGACGGTTATCAATATATACTTTCAGCTTATTCATGATAATTCTGTGTGCCTGCCTTTTTTTCATACTTTTCATATGCCTTGATGATTTTTTGCACCAAGTGATGTCTTACAACATCTCGTTCATTTAACATTTGAATCGAAATATCTTCTACATTTTTTAAAACGTGCATCGCATCAACCAGTCCGCTGCGCTTTCCTCCGGGTAAATCAATTTGTGTGATATCCCCCGTGATTACCGCTTTTGAATTAAATCCCAGCCTGGTTAAGAACATCTTCATCTGTTCGGGTGTTGTGTTCTGCGCCTCGTCCAAAATAATAAAGGCATCATCAAGCGTGCGCCCGCGCATATAGGCAAGCGGAGCAACCTCTACTTGCTGTCTTTCTACCATGCGTTGATAATTTTCTGCCCCCAATAGGTCAAACATTGCATCATATAGTGGGCGAAGATAAGGATCCACTTTGTTTTGCAGATCACCGGGCAAAAAGCCTAGTTTTTCTCCTGCTTCCACCGCTGGCCTTGTCAGAATAATCCGACTGACATCCTTAGCCTTATATGCAGCAACGGCCATAGCCACAGCCAAATAAGTTTTGCCTGTTCCCGCTGGGCCGATCCCTAAAACAATTGTATTTTCGCCAATTGCTTTTACATAAGATTTTTGCCCTAACGTTTTTGGCTTAACGGGACGTCCACGCGTAGAAATGCAAATGCAATCCTGCCCCAACTCATTCATGCGACTTTCTTGTCCTTCGTTAATAAGGGACAGGATATAATGCACGCTTTGTTCTGTTAACTGTTCCCCACGTTCAATTAGCTGTAAAAGCCCTTTTACGGCTTTTGTTGCCTTCTCTACGTTTTCGGGTTCCCCAATAATACGGAGATCTTCTCCACGATTGGAGATGTTTACACTAAATTCACGCTCAATTGTCAGGATATTGGCATCAAAGTTTCCAAAAAGACCTGCAATCTCTTTGGGCGTGTTTAATACAATGGATTGTTCCGCCATTCTATCACCTTAAAAATAAAATTTAAATAGGATTCGTATATAGAGTATGCTCGCAAATATGTTCTGCTCTTTATCTATCTTTGATATTGCCGCATATCCCGTGTATTTTAAAGTAAATAAGACAAAATCGTCTCTAATGTTGATTTCTTCTATCTACATCATATCACAAATTATAATAAAATCATAGCATTATTTTATAATAATTAAACAAAATTTTAAATGCAATTTATGAGATTTGAATTTCTTCCTCTGTTGCAATGTCTTCTTCGCACTGTAAATGCTCAGTAAAAACGAGTGTACCATTATCCAAATGGTTTTCTGTGGTACGCGAAAGAATCTTTACACCGGACAATTCGCTTTTTTCTTCTTCGGCCATCTTTTGTTTTGCTACCTTTAATGCTTGAGCCTGCGTATAGTCCACTTGTTTTGCCATGCAAGCATGGTACGTTTTTGTTGTAATGGAAATAGGGAGTTTTACCTGGAGAATTTGCAATGGTTTTGTTTCTGTATAACGATTATAGTCTCCCTTTAAGGCACCAAAATACAGAGGGACACCATAATTGAAAACATTCAATGTGCGTCGTCTTACTTGCTGCCCTGTCTCCGTTCGAACAGATGCATGAAGTGGAACGCTTACACGCAGATCCCGACTTGTTTGTGCAACAACAGAACCACGGGCATGAACAAGTCGAGATGCCCCATCTCGATCATCAACCACACCGCTAAGAAGCAATTGCCCTGCCGTGACTGCCTCTCCGGGCTTTATCATGGACTTCCCCTCCTCATTTTCCACTTTCAGAATTTTACCATCCCTGGTCGCTTTTACATTGCACGGTTGACTTTGCGGCACAAAATCTGGCGCATACCGCCGCTCACGTACGCGGACATATGCTGTACTTCCGTGTAAGTTAATGGTGACTCCCGCTAATTCCGGCACACGCAAAAGCAAACCATTTTGAATATACCGCACCTGCATAAATAGGGCATAAGCACCAGGCTTTAAGCCCAACTCCGACAGAACTCCTTCGATTTGTTCTGTCGGGACCTCTTTATTGCCTTCTAGATCAACCTCCCAAACAAAACTAGAAAAGAACACAATCAGAATTAAAAATAAAATAATACCAATAAAAACACCAAGATGCCTTTTCAACCGTTTAAGCTGAGCAGGCAAACCTTTTTGGGCCTCTCGAGTAAGCGTAACACCCGTCACCATTGCAAAAGGATGCAATTTTCGAAAATTTCGAGAGAGTGTGGAAGCATGGAGGGTAGCGTCTTTTACGCGAATGCCCCAAAGCACAATTTCATTTTTAGAAACTAAGCTCAAAAACCGCTCTATAGAACCGTTCTCCGCTGAAAATTGTGTGTATCCTAGTAAATATTGAATAAAACGCAATAGGAACATAACTGCCTCCGCCGTAAAAATCGCACATTCTGCTCGTTATAGGTATTCCACCGAAAGAATATAACCTTCAATAACAGCAGAATCTTTGCGCAAACTGCGCATGGTAAGTCCCCTGCCAGTAAACCGCAAAATATGTTTTCCGGCACTTAATCGAATGACATCATTATCATATTCTAAAACCGCACATTTTCCCTCAACCACTGCTTCGCGGTTACCCGAAATCTCCAAATGCATCATGCCACCAACGATGTCAGGTGGTATTTCCAGTGCCTTCACCGTTTTCTCTAAGGCAACTTTTGAAATATTTCGAAAATTCGCCCGGCGCTTTTGAGGATGTTTTTTAGCCATGGACGTTCCTCCTGCCTACTGTTACTATCAGTGCCCTTAAAATTCTATGAACGCCTGCTTATAAAAATACATACGTGCATATATATAGGCAGCAGGCAGATTTCTGCCATACATTCCCATCACTTTACCGGAGGAACGCTTTTTATGCAAACAATTCATAAAACTAGGTTTTCCAAATTAAAAAACAATGTATACGCTTTTATGCTTGCATCCGGTTCCTGTGCCTTGCTTTTCTTATTATTATTTGCACCCAAAGCTGGACTGGATGGCGCTCGCAACGGACTTACACTTTGTGCCGAGGTTGTTATTCCCACCCTATTTCCCTTCTTAGTCCTTTCTGCCTTTATGATTAAAATTGGATTGGCCGACCGTTTTGGCAGATGGTTAACACCTGTTACTCGTTTTTTATTCCATCTACCCGGTGCAGCCGCTCCAGCAATTATTTTGGGTGTCCTTGGCGGTTATCCTGTTGGGGCGAAGGCTTGTGCTGATTTGGTAGAACAAGGCTCTTTGAACAAAGAACAAGGCAATCGCCTTCTTTCCTTTTCTATCAACTCCAGTCCGGCTTACATCATTGGTGCTGTTGGCACGGGACTTTTAGAAAGCGCAGAGGCCGGTATTTTACTTTATGCGGCTCACATTCTTTCTTCTCTTATAATTGGCATCTTTTTAGGCCGCCTGCATCACACAAAAAAAGATGCCACTCCCCCTACCCCCAGATTAATGAATACCACTGGAATTGCGGGCTCCTTAGTGAGTTCTGTAACGGGTGCAGCAAGCAGTATGGTCGGCATTTGTGCTTTTGTCGTCTTTTTTTCTTCTATTTCCTCGCTGATTTCCTTTACTGGAATAGTGGAAAATACAGCACAAATTATCTCCCACTTTCCTTTAATGGGCTGGTTTGATGGCACAAGTGGCATGACCTTTGTGAAAGGATTTCTTGAGGTTTCCGGTGGATGCGAAGCAGCCTCCAAATATGGCCTCTTTGTTTTGGAAACACTCTCTGCC
>DOXU01000269.1 GCA_003518885.1 Oscillospiraceae bacterium | reverse complement strand
TGGGTTGTAATATTCGGTGGTAATTCCATTTAAAAGGCCAGGTAATTTGTAGCCAATGCTGTTAAAGACGGGGTCAAGACCAAAGGAAAAATAAGGGTAACGTAGCTCGTGACTATAGGTAGGGCTGACTGTCGTAACCGCATCGGAGGAGATAATGGCGCCTTTCATAAAATTCAAGCATTGGTTAAAATCCAATAAATGAAAGAGCTGTTCGGGCAATCCCAATACATCGCTGTAGATCTCATATCCGTATTTGCCTTGATATTCCACATTATGGACGGTAAAGACGGTTTCCATACGTTCATAGAACGGCACACGGCGATAGAAGGCGTTTAAAAACACGGGGACTAAGCCAGTTTGCCAATCGTTTGCATGTAAAATGTCAGGTTTAAAATCAATTTTCGGCAGCATTTCTAATACAGCGCGGGCAAAAAACACAAACCGTTCCGCTTCATCATAGTAGCCATAGCAGTTTGGCCGTTTAAAGTAATATTCGTTGTCAATAAAATAGTAGATGACGTTGCCCACTTTGGCCTCAAATACGCCGCAATACTGTGTGCGCCATGCCACGGGGACTTGAAAATGACAAAGGAAATGCATGGTTTCACGCAGTTTGGCCGGGATGCTTTCGTAGAGCGGCAGGACCACACGGCAGTGGGTACCAATTTCCTCAAAAGCTTTGGGTAAAGAGCCAGATACGTCGGCCAGTCCGCCAGTTTTAGCAAAAGGGACGGCTTCGCTGGTAATGTATAAAATATCCATAAATAAAATCCCCCTTTTTCACCTAAATAGGCTTGTTTTGATTAGATTCAGGTTAAATAATACTGCCGGAGCTGATGTAAAGCGGGTAAGTGCGGTACCCCATCAACGTGCGAGAATCTGCAATCTGCACTTCTTTGTCCGCCACCGTGGAATCCAAGGTGACATTTTCTCCAATAGTACTGTTCTTCAAGATGACGGAGTTGATAATTTTGGCACCCTTGCCCACTTTTACTCCGCGGAAGAGGATGGAATTTTGTACATTGCCCTCAATGGTACAGCCGTCAGCGATAAAAGAATTGGTGACGGTGGCTTCTTCTCCGTATTGGGCAGGCACTTCGTCTCGTACCCGTGTGCAAACCGGTCCATTTTTGTAAAAAAGTTCTTCTCGTACGGTGGGGGTCAATAGATCAATATTGGCATCCAAATAGTTTTGCAAAGAATCCACTTGCTTGGCATAACCGGTAAATTCCCAGCCAAATAGGCGATACCGACCATTATTTTTTTGAAAAAAGTCGCGGTGTAAATCGGTCAAACTGTACGCCATGGCCTCTCGGATGATTTGTAATAAACAGATTTTATTAAAGACCATAATGTGCATACCCAGCAAAGATTCATCCGAACTGGGTGCGATCGAGACGGCGTGGATGCGTCCATCGTCGTCCAAATGATAGGCATGGCTGTTTTCCTTTGGAGGGGTTCCCGGTTCATTTTTGCGGTAAACAATGGTGACATCAGCCTGTCGGTCCAGGTGAAAATGAATGCATTCATCTAAATTTATGCTGCAAATAATGTCGCTGTCTGAGAGAATAACCAGTTCATTTTGGTCTTTTTCTAAATAGGCCAAAAGGCCATATAATGCCTCTAACCAAGTGTGGTAAACTCGTTGGCCCGTCATAGGGGGCAGAATGGAAAGTCCACCGTGTTTGCGGGAAAGGTCCCAATCTTTGCCGGACCCCAAATGGTCCATTAAAGACCGATAGTTTCCTTGCACAACAATGCCAACTTGTGTGATGTCCGAATAGTGAAAGTTGGAAAGCATAAAATCGATCAGCCGATATCTGCCGCCAAAAGGAATGGAAGCAGTTGGGCGGTGTGCTGTCAGTTCATTTAGATTTCCGTTCGAAATATCGGCAAAAATAATGCCGGTGGTTTTGTAATTCATACCGCTTTGACCTCCGGAATATCGGCATCTAACATGGTTTCTTCCATAATAATTGCGCTGCGTCCCACATGTACTTTGTCTCCGACCACGGTTACGCCGGCGACTGGTTTTCCAATTTCATCAGAGCGGAACCCAACAATACTGTTTTCCCCAATGATCGCTTGTTCTCCAATGATTGCCTTTTGTACTTTGGCGCCGGCTTCAATTACGGCGTTGGGTAAGATAACGGAATTGTGCACGGAAGCGCCGGCGGCCACTTTGGCACCACAAAACAGAATAGACCCGGTAATACTGCCATCCACAACGCATCCTTCGGCAATAATCGAATGGCGAATGCGCGCATGTTCACCAGCATAATGGGGAGGTTCTGCTGCTGTACGGGAATAGATACGCCAAGAGGGATCGCGTAGATTCAGTCCTGATGTGGGGTTAAGCCTATCCATGTTGGCTTGCCAATAGCTTTGAATGGTGCCAACATCTTTCCAATAATCGGTAAACGGATAGGCAAAGATGCGTTCTTTTTTATGTAGCATAGCCGGAATCAGATCTTTACCAAAATCGTCTAAGGTTTTTCCTTCTTCTGAGGTCATGTAAGCTCGCAGCTTTTTCCAGTTAAAGATGTAAATGCCCATGGAGGCAAAATTGCTTTTGGGTTTTACCGGTTTTTCTTCAAATTCATATACGCGATGATCATCTTGGGTATTCATAATGCCAAATCGCGAGGCCTGTTCTTTGGGGACAACTCATCCGGCAATGGTGCAATCAGCCTTTTTTTCTTGGTGAAAGGCAATC
>DOXU01000252.1 GCA_003518885.1 Oscillospiraceae bacterium | reverse complement strand
GCGGAGCGGCTGAATGCGGTAACACGCAAGATGGAAACGCTGGGCCTTGTTATTTTGAAAAATGCAGATGGTAAGTATGAGATGCGTGGCAAACGCAATGTGAAAATTAACGGTGAAAATATTAAACCATTACTTGCTAAAGCGGTAGCCGCTCATCCTAATATTCAAATTTTAAATCATATAAATATTACGGATTATTTGTGCGTAGATAATAAAGTTGAGGGTGCGGTCGGTTTTTCCATAAAGGAGCCAGTCCTTTATACTTTTTACGCGAAGGCTACTCTTTGTGCAACTGGTGGTGCATCGGGTCTGTATCGTCCTAATAATCCGGGTTTTTCACGTCATAAAATGTGGTACTGTCCATTTGATACGGGTGCCGGTTACGCAATGGGGATTCGCGCAGGGGCAGAGATGACGACTTTTGAAATGCGTTTTATCGCTCTGCGTTGTAAAGACACGATTGCACCGACTGGAACGATCGCCCAAGGTGTAGGTGCTCCACAGGTGAATGGATTAGGAGAACCTTACGCTGATCAGTATGGAGGCAATACCACAGCATTGCGTTTATATTCAACGGTTATGGAAAATCTCGCAGGTCGTGGCCCTTGTTATTTAAAAACTAAGGGGATAACAGATGAACAACAAGACGATCTGTATAAAGCGTATTTAAATATGGCACCGGCACAAACTCTTCGCTGGATGGAGAATGGTGGTCCTGCTTCACATAATGTGGAGATTGAAGGAACAGAGCCTTATGTAGTGGGTGGTCATACCGCTAGTGGATACTGGGTAAACACAAATAGAGAGACGACACTTTCAGGATTGTTTGCTGCAGGCGACGTAGCCGGTGGGTGTCCACAAAAATATGTGACCGGTGCATTTGCAGAAAGTGAAATTGCGGCGCAGGCCGTTTGTGAGTATTTGGAAAAAGAAAGGCTTCAACTGAATTTCGCGGGAATTCAGAAAAAGGCGGATACAAAGCTTGCGGAAATAAATGCTCATTTGGGAGAGACGGCGGGCCCTTATTCCGTGCTACAGCTTGAAGAGGCTATGCAAAAGACGATGGATGAGTATGCAGGCGGTATTTCACAACATTATGTTGTGAATGAAGCTAGGTTGAAAATGGCGGAATCCCGTCTTCAAGACTTGCGTGCAATGGCGCAGTCTTTGCATGTCTCTACGTTGCATAACTTGGTTGGTCTGTATGAAGTGATTGACCGCTTGGATGTTTGTCTCGTCTTGGTGGCACATTTACTGGCGCGAAAAGAAACACGGTGGCATAGCTTTGATGAGAATGCAGATTACCCAAAACAAGATGACAAACATTTTCGATGTTTTGTAAACTCACGTATGGAGAATGGCGCGATACACACGTTCACACGTCCTTTGTTGAAAAAGGGGGAAACCTTATGAGTATTCAGATTCGAAAAGATCTTTGTACTGGTTGCGGTGCTTGTGTATCAGCTTGCCCAGGCTCCTTGTTCAATTTAAAGGATAATAAAGTAGTGTTGCGTCATCCAGAAGATTGTTGGGGATGCACAGCTTGCTTAAAGGCTTGCGCTTTTGGTGCTATCTACACGTTTTTGGGAGCGGATATTGGTGGAAAGGGCACAGAACTTTCTATCTCCCGTGAAGGGACAAAGTTACATTGGACTTTTGTGAAACCGAATGGCGGAAAGCATTCGATCACTGTGGATGCGCGGAACGCGAATCGCTATTGAATATTTATTTTTAGTTTTTAATCGGTACTTTTGACCAATATGGTTAAAATGAAATGATGGTTTTCATCTAAAGGAGAATTGTTCATGGATCATCTTGACAGGCTGGAGGCGCAGAGCATTTTTATTCTGCGTGAGGCATATAACAAGTTTCGAAAATTAGGGATGCTTTGGTCGGTAGGAAAAGACTCCACCGTTATGCTTTGGCTGGCTTTAAAAGCGTTTTATGGCCATTGCCCATTCCCATTAGTTTTGGTGGACACCTCATTTGTTCCACAAGAAATGCTCGAATTCCGTGATAAAATGGCGAAAAAATACAATTTGGAGCTGATTATTCACCGTAATGAAAAAGCTTTGGCAGAGGGGATGGGTCCACAAAAAGGCCGTCTAGTTTGCTGCAAAGCCTTGAAGGCAGATGGGCTGCAACAAGTAGTGGATGAATATAAATTTGAAGGCTTGATTGCAGGAATTCGCCGTGATGAAGAGGGTTCTCGTTCTAAAGAGCGCGTTTTCTCTGAACGTGGTGCCGATTCCAAGTGGGATTATACGAATCAGCCGCCAGAACTTTGGAATCAGTTTAAAACGGAGTTCCCTAAAGGGCACCACATTCGTATTCACCCCCTATTGCAATGGGACGAGCTAGATATTTGGTCTTACATTGAGCGGGAGAAAATTCCGGTTGTCAGTATGTATTTTGCCAAAAATGGCAAACGGTATCGCAGCCTTGGCTGCACATGCTGTACAGATCCAATTGATTCCAATGCCTCCACAGTGGCAGAGATTATTGAAGAGCTGAAAACAACCAATATCAGTGAACGTGCAGGCCGTGCGCAGGACAAAGAAGACGCTTACGCCATGCAGAAGTTACGTAAAGAAGGATACATGTAAGGAGGGGTTTTCTTTTGTCTGATACAGTTAAAGATACGGTAGCCGCACGCGAAGTACTGAAAATTGTGGTGGTGGGCCATGTGGATCACGGTAAATCGACATTAATCGGTCGTTTGCTATATGACACAAACTCTTTGCCCGAAGGCGCTATTGATAAAGTCAAACGAATTTCTAAAGAGACAGGTAAACCATTTGAGTATGCTTATCTATTAGATGCGTTTGAGGAAGAGCAAAAGCAGGGTATTACCATCGACACAACCTCACTACAGTTTCATACAAGTAAACGTGATTATGTCATTATTGATGCCCCTGGCCATGTGGAATTTTTAAAGAATATGATTTCTGGGGCCGCTAATGCAGAGGCGGCTCTGCTGATGGTTGATGCAAATGAAGGCATTCAGGAGCAATCTAAACGGCATGGATACATTCTTTCCTTGTTGGGTATTCGTAAAGTTTACGTCGTCATTAATAAGATGGATCTGGTTGATTATTCCCAAGAACGGTATGAAGAAATTAAAAATGGTATGAAGGATTTTCTTGGCCATTTACATATTTATCCGCTAAAATACATTCCTGTCTCTGCAGTAAACGGCGAAAATATAGCAACCAAATCGGACAAAATGCCGTGGTATGCGGATAAGCCTGTTTTGGATGCTATCGATGAGTTCGAAAAAGATAAAGAATTGGTTGACAAGCCACTTCGATTTCCCATCCAGGATGTCTATAAATTTGATGACCGCCGGATTATTGCCGGGCGCGTTGAGAGTGGCTCTATCCATGTAGGAGATGAAATTCTCATTCAACCTGGTAATAAAACAACACACGTTAAGTCAGTAGAGCATTGGGCAGAAAAAGATCGTACAGATTTTGCCTCTGCAGGAATGTCCACGGGCATTACCGTGACAGACGAGTTTTTCAATTTTCGCGGAGAGGTAATTTCTCAGCACAAGTCCCGCCCCATTGTGGGAGATTCTTTAGATGTCAACATTTTTTGGATGGGGAAAAAGCCACTCAAAGTTGGTTCTAGCTACAAATTGAAGTTGGCCACACAAGAGACTATGTGCGAAGTTACGCAGATCAAACATGTTGTCGATACGGATACATTGGGTGAAGTGGATGATGTACAATCTGTCGCTACCAATGGTGTAGCAGAGGTTACACTAAAAACAAAAACGCCAATTGTATTTGATCTTTTCAAAAACAATCACGCGACAGGCCGTTTTGTTTTAGTGGATGGCTACGATGTGTGTGGTGGCGGTATTGTTTCAGGCGAAGCAGAAGGCGCGCTGGTACATAGCGTTTTTTCGGAGGGTGGAAGACGATTGGAAGTCACTTTGTTTGATGATTTCTACTATTCACCCGATGTTGCCCAGATTTTTAAGACGGTAGGACATATCAATCTTTTCAGTGAAGAGGATATATTGCCACTTTCTGGTACGACCTATGCCTATCCAAATGATTTCGATGTGGCAGATATCGCCAATAGTCTCGTCGCCGAGGTTCGCGGCGGTAAGCTGGAGGCTTTAGTCTCATTTGATGAGTACACATATGATAATGTTTCTATGTTAGCCGCTGATGGCTGTGCCCTCAAAGTTTCTTCCGAGGCGGAATGGAACAAATATGTGGACGAGAGCCACCAGAAGAATATAGATGAAGTGAAATTCTTTAATAAATGGTTTGATTTTGAAAAATATAGAACCATCCGGTTTGGAAAAAACTAATTATACCTTGAAAAAGGGCCGCTTCGATGAAATCGGGCGGCTTTTTTTCACGCCTTTTTGCGAAGGTGTGGATATTTACAACCCCAAAGGTGGATGTTATAATAAAAATACATTTTTATTAGTGATTTTATATAGCATCATTATTTAAACAGATAAAGGTGCCGCGGTGGAAATTTCTCAGATGAAATAGGTTATAATGGCAAGGTCCATGATATAAAAACTGAATAGTGCAGTGTGGTCAAGCCAGGATTTACTTTTGTAAGAAGAGTATATAGAGAATTTGTAAAAGTGAAGGATTGGTATTGCAAAATGATAGATGTAGATGTATTAATTGTTGGCGGTGGGATTATTGGATGTTCTGCAGCTCGGGAACTTTCTAAATTCAATTTGAATGTTGTTTTAATGGAAAAAGAGACGGATATCTGCAGTG
>DOXU01000111.1 GCA_003518885.1 Oscillospiraceae bacterium | reverse complement strand
ATTATGTCCTCTACAATCTATCGTTTTAATGGAAAAACCCAATGCAATCTTGCAGAAATTGACACGGCAAACACCTCCCCTTTTCACCATAAAGAAGACATTGCCAAAGCCTTTGAAAAAAACAAAAAAGACCTGGCCATTGAGCAAGGAAAGCTTTACGCTACAGGAGAATATTCCTTCCTTGTTATTTTGCAAGGACTTGATACTGCGGGAAAAGATGGGGTGATTCGTCACGTTTTCAGTGGCCTAAACCCGGAAGCTGTAAGCGTACACAGCTTTAAAGAGCCCAGTACAGAAGATTTAAAACATGATTATTTGTGGCGTGCACAAACTCGCCTCCCTCGGCGTGGTGATATTGGAATCTTTAATCGTTCCTACTATGAAGAAGTATTGGTTGTACAAGTGCATAATATGCTAAAACCGGAACATCTTCCCCAAACAAGCACCTCCCATATCTGGGAAAAAAGATATCATCAAATCGTCAACTTTGAGACGTATCTTAATGAAAACGGGATCATTCCAATCAAATTCTTTCTCCACATTTCTAAAAAGGAGCAAAAGAAAAGACTGCTAGACCGCCTATCCGATCCGTCAAAAAACTGGAAGTTTAGTGAAAACGACGTAAAAGAACGCGCCTATTGGAATCACTATCAAGTTTGCTACGAAGATGTCATCAACCACACTTCCACAGAAGAGGCCCCGTGGTATGTTATCCCAGCCGATAAAAAATGGTATGCACATTACTTGATCTCAGATATTTTGACCAAACGAATGAAAAAATTGAAATTAAACTATCCCGAAACCTCTCCCGCACAGAAAAAAATATTGGATTCTTATTTAAAATTGCTAGAAACAGATGATAGTTAACTTCATGTGTTCTATATAAACCGATTCCATTCTAATGTTTAAAAACGAAAGGAGCCTTTTACATGGCAGAACCTAAAGATTACGGCCAGTTTCAAAAGCCGACTGGAGAAGAAGGACACCTTCTTGTCCAACATATGAATAAGAGCCATTACGAGCTGACTACATGGGGATTACAGCAAGTCGATTTTCAAAAGGATGATCGCATTTTGGAAATTGGCTGTGGAGGCGGTCTAACAATCGAGCGCCTCTCCAAATTAGCACCGCAAGGAAAATTATGTGGTATTGATTACTCTCTCGATTGCGTTCATTGGGCAAGTGAACATAACCAAACACTTATCCAATCAGGGCGGATGCAAATTAGCGAGGGGAATGTTGAAAAATTATTTTTTGATGACAATACCTTTGATAAAATTTTCGCTGTGGAAACTGTTTATTTCTGGCCAAATATTTCAGACAATTTCAAAGAAGTCGCCCGTGTTGCCAAAAAAGGCGGACAATTTATTGTCATTCATGAGGCCTATGCCTCCGAGCGATTCGCTGACAAGACAAAAATGTTAGAGGCCCAAGGAATGAAAGTGCTTTCACCTGATCAGATGGAAAAACAAATGCTTCAGGCTGGATTTAGCCATGTGGATATTAAAACTTGGGAAGATAACAACTGGATGTGTTGTATCGCCACAAAATAATAAAGGAACTCGTTTTATATTGGCAAAGGAATTTCCTTTGTGAAAAGACAAATAAAGCCCAGTGCATCTTGTTAGGTACGCTGGGCTTTATTATGTCACCTGCTTTATTCATATGTAAAAGGATTTGTAGTAGACAACATTAAATAAAGGCGCGTTATCTCTCACAAGATAATCCCACCGATTCCAAAACCTCGTCCACCGTTCTCCCACTGGTTTCAATCACATCTAATAAACGTAAAAGTTTTTCTTTTTTCTCCTCATCTTGCAATTCTTTAATTTGTTCATCCATTTCCAAAATTTTTGCTTTGTACCGCTCAATTTTCGTTTGATACTCTATTTTCTTTGTTTGAATATCTGCTATCTTTTCTTCTAAACTTTTCGCTATACCTCTGGCCATGTTTAAAGCTCCTTTTAATTACTGTCATTACATATTCCTATCATACCATTACCCCACATAAGAAATATAATGAAAGGCAACGAATAAACACGAAACTCACAAATATTTTGCAAAATTTTACAGTAATCTCCGGGATGATCGCTCCCGCATCCCACAAATTTTTCTTTCAACATGAAACGAGAGGAACATTCTATACCCATTTATTGCGAACAGAATAAAACGAGCTTTTAGCAAACGATGCCACCGCACAATCTGTTTATAAAAAAGGGCCTATTTCAAAATCTCTTAAACAATAGTGAAATCAAGACATATTAGCACACATATATATAATATTGTCTTTATGATAAACGGCGCTCGATTTTATAGAGAAGCAGGTGGAAAGTAATGAAAATCCATCCCCATAAAAAAAATATAAAGGCCATACTCTTTGCTGCTTTAATTGGATTGACCATCCTTTTTACAGCCTCAACAATTCAAAAGAATTCCGTTGCTCACGCTGCCAACAGTACCATCAAATGGGCCAATTTTGATGTACCAACTTCCGCCATGCAAGATGCTTTAAAAGCAGATATCAACACGCACACATCCGCCAATCCGGTACATTTTGTTGATTCGCTTGCCTACCTTGCTGCAAAATATAGTGGTAATTGGAAACAATATAAAAATGCCGATCTCTCGGCATTTACACAAAAAAGAAAAAATGGAGAATCCATTGAGAACCTAACACAAAACCTGAAGGGTTACATTTACTATAACCAAGTGTACACGGCAGCATTAGGAAACGCTGTTGGCGAATATGCAACCGGTGCGGGCAATCAATATACAGAAAATTACGGACTCAAGCTCTCTTGTCCCATAGCCGCTGGATACGGTTACAGCCACTATGATGATTTTGGAAATTCAAGATCCTTTGGATTCGCCAGAAGACATTTAGGAAATGATATTATGGGAACAGTAGGAACACCTGTTTGCGCCGTAGAAGGTGGCTATATTGAAGAGTTGGGCTGGAATAAATACGGCGGCTGGCGTATTGGCATCCGTAGCTTCGATAAAAAGAGATATTACTATTACGCCCATTTGCGAAAGGGGCATCCATTTCAAACGGGCCTCGTAAAAAATGAGGCAGTCGGCTCCGGCGAAGTCATCGGTTATCTAGGCATGACTGGATACAGTGATAAAGAAGATATAAATGGCATGCAAAAACCACATCTACATTTTGGGATGCAACTCATTTTTGATGATGCACCTCGTGAAAGCAATAATGAACTGTGGATTGATGTCTATCATATCGTCGATTTCCTTGCACAAAACCGCTCACAGGTCTCTAAAAATGGGAAAGATTATCACAGCGTTAAAGACCTGCTTGATATGCGCTACTTGCTCTACTACGATTGACTATGAGACTGTGCTGCCTGTTTTTCCAAGCGCTCCTCCAACTCTTTGTCAGGCCGCACATAAGCCGTATGATAATGGTCGTAAATGACCTTTCCCGGCTTTGCACCAGTAGGTTTTTTGACATAGCGCGCCTGAACATAATCAACGGACACCTGAGCAGATTCGCCTGCTTTGCTATTTGTCGCTGCAAGAATTGCCGCCTGCGTCAATGTACGTTCAGGTACTTCCTGCCCATCAGCAAACACAATGACATGTGCACCTGGGATATCTTTTGTGTGAAACCAAACATCCGTTTTTGCAGCTGTTTTCAACGTTAACCGGTCATTCTGCTTGTTATTTCTCCCTACAAAAATTTCAAACCCATCATCTGAAAGGAAACGACGTGGCTTGTGAACACGCTTTTTAACTGATTTCTGCCCTCTTTTACGCAAATACCCGCCATCTTGGAGCTCTTCTCGTATCTCCATAATATCGCTCTCTCCGGAGGCACGCGTAACCTCATCCAAGACGGTTTCCAGATAGATCAGTTCTTCCTCGCCTGAAGAAATTTGCTCGGTTAAATAATTTTGCGCTGTAGCCGCTTTATGATATTCCTTATAATATTTTTGTGCATTCTGCGCAGGTGTCATACGCACATCAAGTGCAATTTTCTTTGGCTCGTTGTTGTGGTAAAAATTTTCTAATATGCAAGAATCCATTCCTCTTTTTAGCTGATACAAATTAGCAGAAAGAATATCCCCACATTCCTTCAACGTGTCTCTGTTCTCGCTCTCGGACAACTCCACCCGCTGTTTATTGATCTTGCGAGAAATGCGCTCCGTGGTTCGATTCACCACTTGCAAAATGTCGTGCGCCCGCTGGTGCACGCGCAGCACACGATCCCGCTCCCCATAGAACATATCCAGCAGCTCTGAAAATGATGCCATCTTCTGAGACTGTACCTTACTTCCATACTGTGTAATTGGCATAAATGAAAATTCAAGCGGCAAATTTGTTTGGGAATCCGACAACAAATAAGGCTCCCCTGAATAGGACTGAATATTATGACAAAGCGCCGTTAAAGTGGCCAATAGCCGCCCTTTACTCACATCATCAATTTCTGCTGCTGATGTCATACCGTCGCATGAAACCTGTACGCACAACTCCCGACATACAAGAGGAGAAATGCCTTGCACTGCTGCTAGCAAGGCCTTCTCCAATGGTTTTTTTTGCGCAAGGACGCGTTGAAGTGCTTCTACCGGTGGGTGCAAAAGAAGATCTATTTTGTCTTGCGCAGGCGGCATTATATAAGGAAGTTTGGGCAAGATTTGCCTTTTAGCCGACATTGTAAAATCGATATGCTTGATCGCATCGATAATTCGATCATCAGGGCC
>DOXU01000150.1 GCA_003518885.1 Oscillospiraceae bacterium | reverse complement strand
AACAGGTGTTGAAGACAGTTGGTCGAGGCGTTGAGGTGTAGCTTGGAAAGGCGCCTGCTGCGATTAAATTTGCATTGGGGGAAAACCCAAAGTCTGTCTATCATGACCGTGATGAAATGCCTAGCACACGTATGGGAACGGCAGCAATCATGCGGGAGCAGCTTTTAAAGGCACAGCGGTACCAACAGCGGTTGCAAGCTTGCGAGGAAAATGAAGAAATCGATGAGCCTGAATTTGATTATAAATGTGAAGCACTATTGCCGTTACTTGAAAGAAAGATACAGGCACATTTTCATGCACATCGTGCGGATGACATTTTTACAGCTTTGCGCATTGCGAAAGAATTTAATTTGGATGCCGTTATTATCCATACAACAGAAGGGCATCTGATTACAAAGGAATTGCTGGCCGAACAGGCAAAAGTACTTTCTGGCCCATTTTTGTGTGATCGCTCCAAACCCGAATTAAAAAATCAGACTCCACGCTCTCCTGGTTTAATGGCCAATGCTGGTCTTGTTCCAGCCATCATTACGGATCATCCAGTTGTTCCAACGCAGTATCTGCCGCTTTGCGCCGCTCTTGCTGTACGGGAAGGGATGACCGAGGAGGATGCACTGCGTGCCATTACCATCGTACCAGCTCAAATTTTGAGGCTGGAGAACCGCGTTGGTTCTTTGCGGGTAGGAAAAGATGCAGATCTTGTTGTTTGGGATCGTAACCCACTTGATCTTTTTGCAAAAGCAAAATTTGTCATGATAGATGGTCACCGTGTTCATTAATTTTCTGTGAATTCCTTTTCCGGGGCTTGCTGTTTTTTGCCGAACTTGATATAATGGATAAAAATCCATATAAATTGGATAGTATTTACACGGAATAATATCCAATTTTAACAAATGTGGATTTTCACGCCCTTACAAAGGCTGTGGAAAAGGAGATGGTCTCATGCATGTTAACATTACTGCCCGCAAAACACAATTAAAAGATGCTTTTAAAGAACGGGTCAATAAGAAACTGGCAAAATTTGACCGGTTTTTTGAACCCGATGCAACGGCTTTTGTTACTGTTACTGTGGAAAATAACAGGCAGACCGTTGAAATCACCATTAAGAATAAGGGCATCGTATTTCGCGCTGAAGAGACTTCACCAGATATGTCTGCCTCTTTAGATACCGTTATTGATCGTATTTTACGTCAAATTCGTAGGAATAAAACACGCCTTACCAAACGGTTGAGGGTAGGCGCGTTTGATAATCTTCCGGCGTCTGAGGACAGCGTGCCAGAAATTGAAGCCATTCCTAAATTTGACGTAGTGAAGACCAAGTCTTTCCCGGTTAAGCCAATGGATGCACAAGAGGCGATTTTGCAGATGAACTTGTCTGGACATGAGTTTTTTGCTTTTATCAATGCGCAGAATGATGAATTGAATATTGTCTACAAACGGGATAGAGGCGGCTATGGCTTGCTGGAACCTAGTGCAGTAGAGCAAAGTTGAACTAAATAAAAAAGATACATTCCCTGATGGGCGGGTGGCCGGATGGCCGCCCGCTTTTGCGCATCAGGCGCAACGTTACCTTGTTTGGAAGGATTGGAAAAATGGAACAGTATACCTTGGTTTGCCCTTGCTTATTTGGCGTGGAGGGGCTAGTTTCAAAAGAAGCACGTGCGCTGGGATTTTCGGATATTGAGGCTGAAAATGGCCGTGTGCGTTTTCATGGCGGAAAGGATGCAATTGCACGTGCAAACATTGGTTTGCGTTGTGCAGAGCGCGTTTTATTACAGTTGGCCGAATTTCCTGCTCATAGTTTCGAAGAGTTATTTGAAGGCGTTCGTGCTATTGCATGGGAAAACTTTGTTGGACAACATAATGCCTTTCCGGTAAAAGGTTGGGCAAAAGATTCTGCCTTACACAGTATCCCGGATTGCCAGGCCATTATCAAAAAAGCAGCAGTGGAGCGTTTGAAAGGACAGTACCATATCGATTGGTTTGAAGAAGATGGTGCACGCGTACAGATCCGCTTTGCCATTCACAAGGATATGGTGGCTATTTATTTGGACACCTCCGGTGAGGGTCTTCATAAACGTGGGTATCGTCCACACGCCATGATCGCACCTTTAAAAGAGACGTTGGCCGCTGCGATGGTAACTTTGGCGAGGCCGTTCCGCGACAAACCATTTTATGATCCGATGTGTGGGTCAGGCACTTTGGCTATAGAGGCGGCTATGTATTTACAACATATTGCTCCTGGTCTTGGCAGAACATTTTTAGCAGAAAAGTGGGATTGGCTTTCGGAAGAAATTTGGCAGAAAGCGCGGGCCGAAGCCAGAGATTGTATTGAAAGAGAGCCATGTTTGATTTATGGAAGTGATCTTGACCCGGCAGCAATCAATTTGGCGAAGGAAAATGCAGAACGGGCAGGCGTGGCAAATACGATTAGATTTGAGGAAAAAGATATTCGCGATTTTTCTCCTTCTGAAGCACGCGGCGAAATTGTCTGCAATCCACCGTATGGAGAACGTATGTTGGAGACACACGAGGCAGACGAGCTCTATGCAACGCTAGGAG
>DOXU01000182.1 GCA_003518885.1 Oscillospiraceae bacterium | reverse complement strand
TGCACCAATTTTTCTTCTGGCAATTTTCTCGGTCCTTTCTGTTATTTGTTCATCAAGTAGTTGCATTTTTTACACCGTAGTGTAAAATAAAGGCATAGCAAATAGAGTTGGCAAGATCTAGTTTTCCTTGGTAAATCCGTCAAAATCTACACCAGGAAGACGTATCTGGTAACGCTGATTTTGTCGCTGAATTACTTGATGAATAGAATATAACACCCTGGTGTAATTAGGCCAAGAGTTTTTATACCATTCGGTGAAATTCTTTTTGTCGATTCGGAGGAATGCCGTCATGACAGTATATGAACGCACTCGGAATTACGCAAAAGAACATGGATTAAGCTTGCAAGAAGTTGCCCAGAAGGCCGGATTGGGAATCAACAGCATCTATCGCTGGAAAAATTCAGTCCCGTCCACGGATAAACTACAGGCAGTTGCCGATGTCCTCCACGTTTCTGTGGATTATCTGCTCGGCAACACTGACGATCCATCAACTGATTCTAAAAAACCAGTTGACTTGTCGGGAACAAACGTTTTTACTTATCAGGGGATGCCGATTCCAGAGGATGACTGGGAAATTATCCAGGATATTTTGAAGCGGCGTCGTGAGCAGCTTCAAAAGAAGAAAAGTTAGGGGCATAGTATGGATGACTGTATTTCGAGTTTGCTGAGCCAGGTGCTTAATATCGCCTATGATAACGACATAGCAGTAATAATGAAACCATTTCACCACTCAGACACCCCGCCATGTGCTGATTGTGAGACGCGTACAATCATTTTAAACAGTAACTGGTACGAGCGTAATGCTCTCCCAATGCACGCAGCTCACGAGGTTGAGCACATTCTCAACGGCGATACAGGTACGCTCTACTACCATAACTGTTATGCCAAATATGGCTCAGAAGGCGCCGCTAACCGAGGGGCCGTTGAAATTCTTGTTTCCTTGTACTTTGCTGATGTGGAACCGGAGGATGCCAATTTATTTCAATTCATGGACAACCTCTGTATCCCCAGCAGCCTTGAAAGTTGGGTAAATAGCACGATCCAAAATTTCTACCTAGAAAAATAGCCCCTCCCCACTGCAATGGGAAGAGGCCAAGGTAACTATTAGTTGCACAATTAATTTTACCATAGGGAGAAAAATTATGCGGAATGTGAAGACAGACCAAATGGATCAATGGTCCGTGGTTGGTGTTGAATACGCAAAACGGGGAGCCGACATACACTGTCCGACTTGCGGTGCAGAACTACGAGGGCAGCGTTACTGCCCAAACTGTGGAACAAAAATAATGTATGAAGGAGAAACCGAAAAAAGCATAAAAACGGATGAACGGTTGGCATCATTGGCACGTGGTGGTGAGAAGATGTCTGCCGCTGGAGATAGCCTAAGCCGCACCGGATGTCAGACAATGGGTTGTGTTGGCTTCATTATCCTGATTTTGTTGCTGTTTCTCCTATTGTTCCTATTGTAAATAAAAAACTGCCCACCCCATACCTTTGGCCGAGACGGGTGAGCAAGGGTGAAAAATTGAAGGAATAATGGAATGGGAGAGCGATGCCATGAACGCCATTCGTAAGGCAACGCTCTTTGCATACCCTATTTTACCAGATTGGGAGGTAAACACAATGGCAAGCTTTCGCAAACGTGGGAAAACCTGGACATATTATGTCTACTACAAGGACAACAATGGCGACAAGCAGCAGTTGAATCATGGCGGCTACCCCACCAAAAAAATGGCCCAACTTGCGGCGGCAGAAATTGAGCAGCAGTACCGTCATGGCGCAGACCTGACTGCACACAAAATAAGCCTGATCTCGTACTGGGATAAGTGGATTAAGCTATACAAAGCTGGCAAGAATGCCCCGATCACCGAGCGCCGGTATTCTACCATCCGTAAACAACTAGTGGCCCACTTCGGTGAAGACACACAACTCAACAATATTTGTAAAAATGATTGGCAAGAATTTCTGAACGAGTTTGGTGCTGACCGCACGAAAGATACGGTCAGCAAGCTCAATGGATATGTTCGGGCGATGGCTGAAAGTGCGGTCGCCGATCGGATAATTTACTCGAACTTCACCAAAGGAACAGTGCTGACTGGCTTAAATGGCAAGCCGCGTGAGTTGAAGTATTTGCAACTGAATGACTTTGCTAAGCTCATCAAATACTGCACCAAGCACGCTCGCTTGCGGAGCGTCTACAATTACATGATCATTACCGGTGCCTTGACTGGTGCACGTTTTAGCGAGGTTGCTGCGTTGCAATGGCCTGACATTGATTGGGATACCGATACTATTCATATTACCAAGAGCTGGGACTACACCTATGGCGGCGGATTTAAGGCCACTAAGACGCCAAGCAGTGTGCGAGACATATCTATGCCTCCAGAGTTGGCAACCATACTGAAGCAATTACAGACGGCACAGCAGGAACGTTCACTTGCCACAGGATATCGAGACCCTAAACACATGGTTTTCCGTAACATAAGACACGAAGTACCCGGTGATAGTGCGATTAACAAGGCTCTCCACCAGGTCGAAGACGATTTAGGTATCACACCGCGGATTACATTTCATGGACTGCGTCATACTCACGTTAGCTATTTGCTGTCGCAGGGCGTGGATATCTACTACATTTCGCAACGGCTGGGGCACTCCAATATCGAGATAACCATGCGTGTTTATAGCCACCTGCTGGATCAAGCCCGCAAGTCCCAGGACACTAAAGCCTTGACGGCCCTAAGCACTTTGGCCAGTTCTTAATGTCAGACTTTTGTCAGACTAAGTCTGACAACGTACAAAAGTCAGGAAAAATGAAAACCCCCGAAACGCCGTTGTAACAGCATTTTGGGGGTTCAGATCAACTCAAGAAAACTCAAAATAAGGAGAGTACAGGATTTGAAAATGCCTATGTATCAATGATTAAACCAATTTAGTGCACCATTAGGGCACCAAAATAATTTTCTAAGTCAGCTGGGCTGGCTTATTTTTGCGCTCTC
>DOXU01000268.1 GCA_003518885.1 Oscillospiraceae bacterium | reverse complement strand
GTAAGCATCCGGTGTTGTGCAGAGCGACAGAGCAGTGGTTCTGTTCCGTTGACGACAGTAAGGAGAAGACCTTCGAATCTATTCACGGTGTTGCCTGGCTACCTGAGTGGGGCGAAGACCGTATTACGGGAATGGTGCGGGATCGTAGCGATTGGTGTATCTCTCGTCAACGCCTTTGGGGCGTACCTATCCCCATTTTTTATTGTAAAGAATGTGGCAAAGAATTGATTACGCGCGAGAGTATCAATGCGGTTGCGGCACTGTTCCGTAAAGAGGGGTCAAATGCATGGTATCGGCATGATGCCAATGAAATTTTGCCAGAAGGAACGACTTGCGCTTGTGGCTGCCATTCTTTCACAAAAGAAAAAGATGTAATGGATGTATGGTTTGATTCTGGTGTAACTCATGCAGCTGTTTTGGCTACACGCCCAGATCTGCATTGGCCTGCCGATATTTATTTAGAAGGTAACGATCAGTATCGTGGCTGGTTCCAATCTTCACTGCTTACTAGTATTGCCTGGAAGGGCGTAGCACCATATAAAATGGTGATCACGCATGGCATGGTTGTAGATGGTGATGGCCGCAAAATGTCTAAAAGTTTGGGCAATGGAATTGTTCCAGGGGACATTGTTAAAAAATATGGGGCGGATATTCTTCGTTTATGGGTAGCCTCGTCAGATTACCAGGGTGATGTGCGTATTTCAGAGGGTATTTTAAAGCAGTTATCTGAGGTTTACCGTAAAATTCGAAATACAGCACGTTATATTTTGGGCAATATTTCTGATTTTGATGTGGAAAAGGATGCCGTGCCTTTTGACGAATTGCAGCCAATTGATAAATGGGCACTTTGGCGTTTGGATGATTTGCAGAAAAATGTTTATGCGGCATATGAACGGTACGAATTCCATACGATTTTCCATGCCGTACATAATTTCTGTGTTGTCGATATGTCTAATTTTTATTTAGATGTATTAAAAGATCGCCTGTATGTAGAAAAGGCGGACTCTATTGGACGGCGTGCTGCGCAAACTGTTATCCACCATATTCTAGATTCCTTAACTCGTTTGATGGCGCCTATTTTGGTGTTTACCGCTGAAGAAATTTGGCGTTATCTTCCACATAAAGAAGAGGAGTCTAGTGTGATGTATGCGGGAATGCCCGCTCTCTCTGAGCAAACCTTTGATGGGGAATTTGTAACACGTTGGGAACGACTTCATACAATTCGCGATGATGTGAAAAAGGCGTTGGAGATTGCACGTGCTGCTCATGAAATTGGGGGCTCTTTAGATGCAGAGGTTACTTTGTATGCTAACGGGGAGCTGGGTGAATTTTTAAACACAGTTAAAGAGGATTTGCCGACAGTACTTATTGTTTCTTATGTTCATTTGGAAACAGAAGGGGAAGGTTCATTCCACGGTGACGTAGAAGGCCTCTCCATTACAGTAAGTCATGCACATGGTGAAAAATGCGCTCGCTGCTGGACATATGATGATACAGTAGGAAAATCTGCTGATCATCCAACGCTGTGTGACCGCTGTGCAGAAATTATTAAATGAGCCAGAACGCTTTAATACGTGAACGTTCCCGTGCTTTTCCACCGGTATTATGGCTAATACTCTCCTGTGCTCTTATTTTAGTTGATCGGATATCCAAAGCCTTGGTGTATAAACAAATGTATTTGGATGAGGACATTCCTATTTTGGGGAAATATCTTCACTTTTACTATTTGAGTAATAAAGGTGCAGCTTTTAGTCTTTTGCAGGATTATGATTGGGGACGCATTTTATTTATTGTTTTGACTGTACTTTTCATTATTGTTTGTATCTGGGCGCTTGTTTCAGGGCATATTAGTTGGCGAGCAGGTAGAATTGCCCTTGCGTTTGTTATTGGCGGTGGAATAGGCAATTTGATCGATCGCATTTTTTATGGAGAGGTTATCGATTTTATCTATATTGCCATCCTACATTTTGCCGTATTCAACCTGGCAGATGCATTTGTGGTGATAGGGGTCTGCCTGTTTTGCCTGTCGTATTTACTTAAAGGGCAGCGGAGTAGCACGGTATGACACAACATGATTTTATAGCGGATGAATCTGTAGCGGGTGAACGTCTGGATAAGGCGCTTACCCGCTTATGCGTGGAAGAGACACGTTCGGCGCTTCAAAGATTGCTTGCCAATGGCTGTATAACGGTAAATGGGAAACAGGCTGCTAAACATGATCGGTTGCATCAAGGGGATCATATTTGTGTTTGCATACCAGATCCTGTGCCATTGGAGGCTTTGCCGCAGGATATTCCCGTCGATGTGCTCTATGAAGATACCGATCTGCTGGTGGTTAATAAACCGCAGGGAATGGTTGTGCATCCAGGGGCGGGTAATCCAGATGGCACTTTGGTCAATGCGCTTCTGTATCATTGTGGGGATAGTTTATCGGGCATTGGTGGTGTTTTACGTCCGGGCATTGTTCATCGCATTGATAAAGACACCAGTGGCCTTTTAATGGTGGCGAAGAATGATAGGGCGCATCGAAATTTAGCTGCGCAAATTAAAGCACACAGCTTTTTGAGGGAATATGAAGCAGTTGTCTGTGGAAATATCAAAGAGGACAGTGGTTCAGTAAATGCACCAATTGGACGTCACCCTGTGCATCGTAAAAAGATGGCGGTGAATAGGCGGAATGGACGTTTTGCTGTTACGCATTTTCAGGTGCTTAAGCGGTATGGAAAGTATACACATTTGCGTCTGCGGCTGGAGACGGGTCGTACACATCAGATTCGTGTCCATATGGCTTATTTGGGGCATCCTTTGGCGGGAGATCCGGTTTATGGAAAGGCTTTGCCTTCCTTAAAGGGTCAATGCCTTCATGCGCGAACATTGGGGTTTGTTCATCCAAGCTCCGGAAAATATAGAGAGTTTACAAGTGAATTGCCACCCTATTTTCAGCAATTTCTCCATTTTATTCAGACGTGAATTTATGGTATGATTAAAAGTGAATCACCTAGATAGACAGTAATTTTTGTCATGAAATAGAGTCGTGGCAAACAAATTGTGAAGGAGGATTTATGCAAAAGGAACTTCCATTTAAAGAGACACTGCTTGTTTCTGATATGGATGGTACATTAATAACAGATAAGTTTGAAATGCCAGAACGAAATATCGAAGCGGTGCGATTGTTCATTGAGGGTGGCGGCCATTTCGCTTTTTCAACAGGCCGTACAGTTTTTTCGGCCGGGGCTTTCTTTGATAGAGTTCGTGTTAACGCGCCTTGTATTTTATATAACGGGGCTGTTCTTTTTGATTATTCTAAGGCAGAATTTCTTTGGAGCGCCGATTTGCCCGAGAGTGTTTTCGAATTGTGTTCAGCAGCAATTCAGCGCTTCCCAGATTTGGGTGCCGAAGTCATGACAGATGACGCTGTTTATATCATTCAAGTGAATGTATCGACCAGACGGCATATCATCAATGAATCGATTCATTACTTGATGCGGGATCTGGCAGACGTTCCACGTACAGGCGCCCATAAAATTATTTTTACTGGCGAGGCCGACGAATTGCAGCAGGCACTCCAGTTTGTTGAAAGACAGCCGAACGGTGGTTGGGATTTTGTTTTTTCCAGCCCTAATTTTCTGGAAATTCTTCCCCAAAATGTTTCCAAGGGGACAACCCTAGTA
>DOXU01000104.1 GCA_003518885.1 Oscillospiraceae bacterium | reverse complement strand
AAAACAGGCAAAAGAATTTTCGGTATTGAACAGGCTGAGGCCTCTCCTGGTGTCACTGTTTATCATGCGGGCACACGTATAGATGATAAACAATTGGTCACTGCTGGCGGCCGTGTACTTGGTGTAACTGCATTAGGGTGTACACTTGCCCAAGCACTGCAAAAGGCTTATTCTGCACTCGATGAAATTCAGTTTGAAGGCAAACAATTCCGCCATGATATTGGAAATTAAGAAATATCAAAAGAAAGCGGAGAATGTTAATAACATTCTCCGCTTTCTTTTTTAACAGTCTTACGTGAATAAGTGAAAATACACAATCCCCCACCTTTTACTCTAAAAACAAGAGATTCTGCTAAATAAAAGATCTTTTTAGCCAAACTTGTAGAATATGCTATAATAGGGGTAGTTTATCTCATGCTAAATATCTTTCTAATACCAATTCTGTATTGCGAATCAAATTTGTCAAAGAGGTTGCTACACGTTGATATGTCTCCGTTATTTTTTCTGGGCTAAGTTCCAAACATTCTCTATCCTGTAAAAAGTCTGCTCCGCCTTTTTCAAATAAAATCTCATGGATTTGCATTTCAGTCAATGATTGCACTGCAGACGACAGAGCCGAGTGTGCTTTTTCAGGAATGGAAAACATTCCTTCCGGATTTTTAGGGCCCGCTGCATACAAAAAGCGGAAAACTTGGTAAACCGACAAGGAAAGTAGTCGAGAGGTTTCTGTTGTCAATGCCCGATTATTTACTCGTTGAAGAAGATCAAAGATAATATTCAATGAATTTTCAATCAATTTTTTATTTAATGTCGGCAACATGCTCCCTTTAAACACATTGTCCTTTCCTTCTGCATCCGGTTCCGGCAAATCTTCTATAGACAACACCGCCCCATTACGATCAGGCGAACGGCCTAGGAGATAATCACAAGAAACCCCATAAAAATCAGCCACGCGGACAACAAAGTCGAGTCCACATTCTCTGATTCCTTTCTCATAATGGGAAAGTAATGCTTGTGAGATTCCTAGCTGGCCGGCGGCATTTTTTTGACTGATACCCTTTTCCTTCCTGAGAAGGGAAAGGATGCGTGGAAAATCCTTATTCATACTATTAGCTCCTTTTAAACTAATAGTATAATTATATTCTCGTTTTGTAAAGGCATTTCGACAAATTTTCTTATTTTGGTGAATTTTTTTCCCTATTTTGCGGGACAAAAATTTTCACAAGACCCTTCTGAAGGAGGATTCTGTAAGATGAAAGCGTACCATATTTATTTTATTCGCCATGGCATGACCCAGGGCAATGATGAAGGACGCTATATCGGGACAACCGATCAACCCTTGAGTAAAAACGGAGCGGCCAAGCTAAAAGATTTAGCCGATCGTTGCCGTTACCCAGACGCCGACGCGTTTTTTGTCAGCCCACTGAAACGCTGTATCCAGACCTTGGATATTTTATATCCCTATGCCAAGCCGGAAATTGTGGAAGATTTACGGGAATATGACTTTGGTGCCTATGAAAATAAATCCTTTATGGATTTAAAAGATGACCCCGATTTTCAAAAATGGGTTGCTGCTAAAGGAACAACGATGCCTCCCCACGGAGAGGACACCACTGCCTTCCAGGAACGCTGCTGTAACGCCTTTATTAAAATTGTAGATAAACTTTTACATAGTGGAACCACAAGGGCCGTTATTTGCGCCCACGGTGGCACTATCATGTTCATTCTGGCGGCATTTGGCTACCCCAATCGTCCTTTTTATCGCTGGATGACAAGCAATGGACATGGCTATGAAATTGTTATTACCCCTCAACTCTGGATGAGTGCCCACGCATTTGATATTGCGGCAACCATCCCCGAGAATGAACCGGATGCTAATCTATCTGGTGCAGGGAATTTAATGGATGCATTAACCATTCCACCTGAAGAAGAAAAATGAAATTTTCAACATAATAGGCTGGAAAGGCGTTTCGATTGTAATCGAAACGCCTTTTTCATCAATCTTTATTTTAGTAAGACTTTTCAACTATTTCTTATTCATTAGTTGAAAACAATGTCCTGGCTTGCATACAAAGAATTAACTGCTTTTCTAAGTAGCTGATTTTCTGTTTTTTTCAAATAGGGATCATCTTTTAAAAGAGCATTTGCCGCTTCGCGCGCGCTCTGCAAGACACGCATATCTTTCATCAGATCCGCAATGGCAAGTGCCGGCAAACCATGCTGACGCTTGCCAAAAAAGTCCCCAGGCCCACGCAATGCCAAATCCCTCTCCGCCACAGCAAAACCATCCGTCGTTTTGCAAAGTACGTTTAGCCGCTCTCTGGAAGTACTCTCTTTGATGTCAGAAACCAAAATACAATAAGATTGTTCTGATCCACGCCCTACTCTTCCACGTAGCTGATGCAACTGGGAAAGACCGAATCGCTCGGCATTCTCAATCACCATAACCACCGCAGCTGGCACATCCCCGCCAACTTCAATACCGGTAGTAGAGACTAACCATTGCATTTCACCCGTGGCAACGGCCTGCATGACCGCCTGCTTTTCTTTAGTGGGCCTTTTTCCATGCAATAACCCTACATGAAAACCCGCCAACTCTGTTCGTGCCATTCGATCATGCAAGACCACACC
>DOXU01000264.1 GCA_003518885.1 Oscillospiraceae bacterium | reverse complement strand
GACAGCGGCTAAGGATCCGCCGGTCAAAATCAACAAATTGTTCGTCGTCGACCCCCGTGACGGCGACGATTTCCCCGGGATAAACTTGTAACGCAACGTCTCCATACGCGTGTGCAAGCTGATCCGTGTGAATTTCAAAAACTGGCGTTGCCATCCTGATTGTCCCCCTCCACTATAATTAATTTAATTATAAGGAAGAACGGTGATTTGCCAAATTAATTGCCCTTGGATATGGGGGTTGTGTTGGATAAATTACAATCATTACCAAAACAGATTAACTGCGCTTCCAAAATCTAGCACTATGCTTTTTCATTGGTCCCAGGTCGTTTCTACACATTTAAAAGGTTAGTTACCGACTATTTAAAAAAGAAAATAGCCATTTTACAATTTCCCATCCTAACCATATTACAATAATTGCGACTACAATTTGCATTAATACAACCTCACCTTCTCTTTTACAAACCTACAAACTCTTGCCATTCTAAATCAAAATTGATTTTCATATCAAACTGCTCATTAATTTGATTCAACGTATCCTCCACCGAATCCGAATAATAATTCATACGTTTTAAAGTATTAGTCTGATCTTCAAGTTGCATCAGATTTGCATCTAATCGTTTTCTCACCTGAGCGGCCTGAGCTGCAGCGTCAAATGACTTTTGGTTGAATTCATTAATTTCAATTTGAAAGGTTTCTCTAATCTTTGCAACGTTAAATCCATACTTAAGATTAAATAAATCAAGTTTTTCTAACACCTTTAATGCCAGGCTTGACAATACAGCAGTTAAGATAATTTGTAGCGAAATTTGAATCCAATCAATTTTAATATCATTTAATAACGTATTTATGACCAATCCAATGGTTGTCGTTACCAGAAGTCCAACAACGGCATTTCCCTTTTCTTTACCGCTCATTTGCGGATTAGCGATAATTTTAATTGATGACATAATCGCCATCATAAAATCTCGAACGCTCTTAAATATTAATGCTAAACTCCCCTTAAGAGCTGATACTAATGTATCTAATAGTGTTCGGACTAAATTTCTTAAGAGATTTCCAGAGAGGTTTGCCATAATTGTCCTTAATTTATGGCAAACAAACCTTCCAATTTTTGATAACGATTTTTTTATTCGTTTCAAAATACTTTCTGGCGATTTTCCTTTTTTAATGTTCTTTTTCACTTCAAAAATTACTGGGGGAATTGTATAGTACACGATTTGGCCAATCAACATGTCTTTGAGGCCGCCACGTTTAATTTCTTTCCCACGTTTATTCAATTTAATTTGTCCATTTTTATCATACACATTATGACCAGAAAGAACCTGTTTTCCAGCATCCGTAACACGAGAAAAAGAATGGGCCCCGAAATCCTTCAATACCACTTGATCGGCTTGATTATTAACTGCTTCAAGATTCTTTAAATTTTGTTCAGAAACCTTGGGATTGATTTTTTTACCGTCATCATCTAAATAGCCATTTTTTTCTAATTCTTGAATCGTTAATTTTGCTGCAGCGACTTTTTTGGCATTATTAGATGTTTCAATTGTTTTCTGTGCATTAGCAACACCCTTTTCAATGGAGCCTACGAACGCTTCATTCCGCTGTTTAGCAGTAGCCACACTCGTAATATCAGTGGTGCCTTCTGGCTGTTTCGAATTATAAGTTACTGGCACAACCTGTCCATTTTGATCAATATAAACCCGGTTATCACTCTTGAGTCGATTAGCTTTCCAATCGATCATTTGAAAATTATCTGAACTTTCAGCAATATCTTTAAATGATTGCTTGCCTGATTCACTCATCCAATCCGGAGCAGTCCACGTAGACCGAGCAATCACATGATCTGCTTCTCGTCTAGCTACTTGCTTTTGTCCGCTCAGTTGATCAATGTCACCAGAAGCGTTTCGATAGGCTTGTTGACCTTTTAGACTTCTCCCACTGCTTGCCCCAAACAATTTAACATCATTCGCTAATCGATCACGATCAGCGTTTGTCAGAGTACCAAAATTTTCGTTTGCAACCGCGTTCAAAGCATCTTTGCGTGCAATCTCTTTGACTAACGGGTCATCTTTATCATCATATGAAAAATGAAGCATGTACTCTGCCAACTGATCAGCCGTAATATTTAAATCGCTTAATCCAAAATATGTCGTTGCAAGTTGCCCTGAAATATCCTGAACCACATTTTTGGTAAGGGCATCCTCGTCAGAAGATTCATTAAACACGGCTTTTTGCTTGGTATTTAATTCGTTGGCAATGTTAATATACATTAACCGTTGTTTAATCAGCAATTGTTGCGATTCAATTAAATTATCCTTAATAGTTGTCATTGGGCTACACCTACTTGATATTCACTTAATATGTTTCGTTGTCGGCTTAGAGCAACATCGGCATCAGCCAGTTCCTGTGCATCGTTTTCCGTCACAGTATCATTTAATAGATTCGTCAGTACCTTAGTCGTCGATATTTTAACAGCCATGATGTAAAAAGCAAAAGAATTTTTAATAAACTGATAATATTTTTCATACTGCGTATTTTTCAAAAGCTCCGCAGAAAACAACACTTCATTTTCAGCAGCTTCATTCAAATCTTCACTATAATCTGCAATATGTTTAGCAATCATAAAAGAATTAATAATTGATAATTCTGGTAAAATTCGACTAGAAATTTCATTGGTTATCATTGTAATAATACGAATATAACTTTCTGCGACTGAAATTTCTAATTTAGTTTTATTTTCTTTTAGCTCAAATTCTGCTTCGATTTGTGCCTTATATAAATTCAACTGATCAATTTGCGCATTCAGCTCTAAATTTAAATGTTGTGTTTTCTTTTTTGTACCAATCACACCATTTTTAAATGATTCATTAAAAATTTGTTTTTTATCCCAATCCATTTGATTCACATACTCTTGCATATCTGTTAACTTCCGTTGAGGAATTGAAAAATCTTCAATTCTAATATCCTCATCAACATAATCATCAATTGGTTTTAAGTTTCCAAATAAATTTAAATTAGTCTGTAACTGTTTGATTTGTGGATAAGTCTTATTTTTACGCACGATGTTTAATCGAGCAACACTCGCATTAAATTGCTCAACAATTGTATTTAGACGCTGAATTGTTGTTTTCACAACGGTAATAATTTCATTTTGAATTGTTTTTAACTTTTGAACATTTTCACGGCGATCCGTTTCACCAGAATAGTCTTGAACTTTTTTAGATGCCCAATCAAGCAGACTCATTTTCCCACTCCTTTTTAACTTTGTATGTTCCTCTATTGGCCTTCATTGTTGTAATCTGATGTGCCTCAACGGTATACGTATCCTTATTAACTTTCACACGCAATTTCTTTGTAATTCGGTTTTTAGTTACCCTGACTCGCTGACCAGCAATCAACAACTCATAATGCGTGTGTGACAGTAGATGAAATATTACGCCAATTGCAACTATAATAATAACGACTAATAATAACGAAAATAACATTTACGCCCTCCTACTTTGATATTAAAAAAATTATAAAATACTCAATAAGTATACGGTATTCTTCACAGAAAATATACTGCTATTTGACCTACACAATAGTTTAGAACCATTCACTTTTTTTACACTAGAAAAGAATTTTATGATTGCAGACAAAAAAATTCCGGTCAAAATATATTTCTAACCGGAATACACATATCTATTATTTTTCTTCTTCCCCAATCTTAAACAGCGGAATCTTCGGCCGGGCGTTCTTTCCGGTCTGACGCTGCGCTTGCGGGGTTGCGGAATTTAAGCGTTGTTCAATACTGCGTTGACGTTCGGCCTCAACTTGTTGGGCCGTTTTTAAGTTGCGTTTTTGCCAGTTCAATAAGATCCGGTCCATGTACGTGAGGTTGTACACCTGCCGGAGCACCGCCTCGCGTAAGGCCAGTTCGATGACGTCCGGATCGTAATGGTCCTCATCAAACCACTTGCTGATACTCTGCATCTCAATCGGTGACAACCCGCGACCAAATTCCTGCTGAATGTCAGTAAAGACCTTCTGGCGTGGATTGATGGCTGGTTCACGCGCCTCAGTGGTAGCGTTGGCACGCTCCGGCTGTTTAATGGCAACGGCCAGCTTGTCGTAGAGGCCCTCAAAATTGTAGCGGTCGTGGATTTTTTGATCGTCACCCGTGACCGACTCGATCGTTAGTAGCTTTTTGGCAAGCATCTCGTGCAGGTGCGTAAACACGGTGTTCGTGTTGGCACCTAAACTTTTTGCGACCACCGCGGCGTCCGGAAACTGGTCACCTTGATCCATCAAGCGTTTAAACTGTAAATACACCAATAACTCGTCGTTGGTAACCCCAATCTCGCGGTAGTGCACCAACAACTCGTTCGCAATAATCGTCTGACCCCCGTTGACGAGGGCCCGTGCTAAGGGTTCCATCGTGGCCCCTCCTTTCAACAATAAGAGCGTGAGACCAGCGTCCCACGCTCTTGATTATACGTTAAATTTGAATCTACGGGTAAATGCGGTTTAATAACCGTGGGAATGGAATGGTCTCCCGAACGTGATCTTCCGCGTTGATCCACGTTAAGAAGCGTTCCAAACCGAGTCCGAAACCGGCGTGCGGCACACTAC
>DOXU01000069.1 GCA_003518885.1 Oscillospiraceae bacterium | reverse complement strand
GTCAAAGGCCTTAAATTGGGAGGAAAACAGGCATTCCACTTGGCCAGTCTGCTATTCGATCCACAAAGTCTATCGTGACAACTGATTTTCTTTATTAATAAACCCGTTTGATCAATTCATTATGCAAGTTTTCTCCGCTCTTCGCAAACAATACACTGTTATGTCCCTTCTTAAAAGATTGGAATGTCAATTTTCCATCTGCTCACATTATCTTTCTCCATTTCGACAAATACTCTTCTTAAAGCCTATTTGCTCGTCATAAAGTTCCTGTTACTTTTCCTTGATTTTTTTCACTTCTTTCTTTTTGCCTATCAAAGCGGCTTGCCAGAAAGAGGAGAGCACAAAAATTCATTACTACATACAGGATAAGAAAACCCCCTCTGTGCCATTAACGAGCACAAAGGGGGTTTTTAAGACAGAAACAGCGTGTCAGGCTACACTTAAATCCGCATCGCTTGAATTGTCATCTGCTGTTTCCGATTCGCTGTCTTGGCTCTCTTCGGAGTCTACTGATGAAGAAAGAGAACTATAGTTCTTATAGGCAGTGAAAAGGTTACCCGTTATGGCGTTGTAAAAATTATCGGTTGCTTTTATCTTCCATTGTCCATCCTGTTTTTCCAACTGCAAATCCATTTCGGTACTAGTCAAAGAAGCATCTTTCGCTTTGATTGCATCTTCCATTTCCTGCTCTACTCCAGAAGATGCATCGCTTGTATCATCTCCTGCTTCCGCATTCGCATAGGCCTTGGACATCGCAGAGGTCATAATATTGTTGAAAATTTTCTGCATATCTAATGAAGTGATTTTCACCTTCACGCTCGCATTATTCCCTTCAATTTTAGGCTCACCTTCTAATTGATAATCCAGCTTGCCTACCATCGCCTTGATCATTTCTTCCTCTCCAGAACTGGATAATCCCGAGTCGGATGTTGAGGATGACGAGTTATTATCAAATAGTGTTTTCGCCTCGCTTGAAAGAGAATTTGTTGATAATTTATTCATCGATTTTACATCTAAACTTTTTACCGCTTTAAAATAGGAGGAGATGGTCGTTTTAACACTCGTGGCCGGCGTTACAGTCTTTTGCACCTGTGTTGTTTTGCAGCCTGCCAAGATCATAATGGTAGCCAAAAGGCCACAGGTCATCGATAATACTGTTCTCTTCTTCATATTGACTCACTTTCTCTTTATGTTCACTTTTAAACGAATACAAGATAGCGCTTATTTCTATTCTAGTCATTCGGACATTTATTGTTTAGCCTGCTCCCATGCCTTTTGTATTCCGCTCACTTGCGCATCCGAAGCCACATCCGCATGAACTACACTGTAAAACAAAGAAGCCTTCTCTGTAGAAAATCCATGCCAATTGCCATACTGTGCAACTTTGGCAGCATCAGCTGCCTGCATTGTATTGGTTTGGGCAACAACCGATTTTTTCCGCCCATTTGTATCTTTGATATTAATTTTAGAAACATAGACGACCGTTTGTACTGCCGGATTAGCAAAAAGCTGTTCAAAAACGGCGGCGGACTTTTCCTGATTGGTCTTTAAATAGCCTGTCAAGTCGGACACATCTCCACTGTCCACCGTAATCGTAACCTTATTCTGGTCCGCCTCTCCAGAGGCCTTCCCACTTTGGACCTCCGACTTTACCTTTTTTGCGTTTGAAAGTGCATAATTGATTTGATCCTTTGAAATAGCTGACGATTTACCAGACGCAGAGGACTGGGCAGCGGAGGAAGAGGAAACGGCTTGCGAAGTAGTACCTTTATCTTTACTATTAGATTTCGCACTAGACGTCGATTGTGATTGTGCCTTGGAGGTAGTAGAGGAAACTTTGCTGGAATTGGATGTAGATTCACTGGAGCTGGATGTAGATTCAGAGGAAGAAACATCATCCGAGGTTGCCCCAGAATCTGTCACCGCACCGGAGGTCGTAACTGCCGCAGAATCTGCTCCCGAAGCAGCTGACGAACTGGAAGAACTCCCTCCAAACCATCCACAAGCACTAAATGATATACTAACCAACACCGCTAAGACCAGCACTATCGTCGCCTTTTTCATCTTTCACAATCCTCTCACCATGATCAAAATAAGATAGCATAGTTAAAAACAAAAAGTATTAAACTATTGAAAATTCATGTCCATTTTTTATATAAATTATGAACAACCATTTTGTTTTTCTATTATACTCCAAAAAACGACATGGAACAATCCCATAAAACGTGCATCAATCAAATTATGTAAAAATATAAACCTCTATTTTTGTGAGATTTTTCTTTAACCGCTCTACTTTTTGGAAGCAAGCCCTCTTAGTTGAATAAATAAAAGTAAAATGGTATACTTCACTTTATCTCCATGATTTTCAAAATAAAATTTTTCCATATCTACACCATCATAACGGAGGATTTTTATGACCATATTCTATTTTTCCGCCACCGGCAATTCTTTATATGTAGCTAAAGAGATCGGCGGTACCCTTTACTCTATCCCACAATGTTCAAAAAATAAAGAAAGCGTGTTCGAAGATGATGCGATCGGCTTTGTTTTCCCTTGTTACGGTTTTGGCATTCCCAATCTAGTAAAACATTTTATTGAGCACGGAAAATTTAAAGCTGCCTATTTCTTTGCCGTCACCACTTATGGGAATACCCCAGGAAACTGCATGGAATATACCAAAAGGGCCGCTCAAAAGGCTGGATTTTCCTTTGATTATTGCCGCAATATTCTCATGATTGATAATTACCTCCCTGTTTTTCGTATAGAGCAACAACTTGAAAAAGAGCCCCAAAAAAACATTCCGCAGAATTTAAAACAGATTGTCTCCGATATTCACGCGAGAAAAAAACAAGATATTCATAAAGGTCTGGGGACTAGTGTAATGTCCAGCGTGATCCAAAGTGTTGCCTCTCTACGAAAAGGCGATGTGGATAAACGATTTTGGGTAAATGATAATTGCACAAAATGCGGCACCTGTCGCAAAGTTTGCCCAAAGGGAAATATCAGCATCGCAGAAAAACCAGTTTATCATCATCAGTGTGATTTCTGTTTAGCTTGTATCAACTTTTGCCCACAAAAGGCCATTCAACTAAAAGGACAAAAAAGCGGGGAACGATTCAGCAATCCGCATATCAAAACAGCGGAAATAATCGCCGCTAATAACCAGTTCAAAGATTAAACACGTTTTTCCTACTCCAGCGTAAAAGGCTGCCCTTTATCACATAGGACTGCCTTTTACTCTGCTCCAAATTTAAAAATATACTCTATTTTGGGTAAAATATTGCTTTTAATTTTGACAGATAGAATATTCTAACTTTTTTCAAAAAAAGCCTTGACAAGTATTTTACTTGTTACTATAATGGTAACAAATAAAGAGAAAGGCAGGCTACATGTACTCTTCCAAACTGTCAATGAGCATTCATATTTTATGCGTAATTGCTTTAGAACCATGCCCTGTCACTTCCGAACATATAGCAAACAGTGTTGGGACCAATCCTGCCGTTGTGCGAAGATTGATGAGCAAATTAAAACGCACTCATCTTATCTTAACACACACAAAAGTCGGTGCTTTGGGTTTGACAAGACCACCGGAAGAAATCAATTTGCTCGAGATTTTCCACGCCGTCGAACCCAAGCAACAACTTTTTGATTTACATACGGGCACAAGTGATACTTGTCCTATCGGCGCCAATATCTGTCTTATTCTTTCACCGCTATATGATGGAATTCAACAAGAAATGGAAAACAAGTTACAAGCAACTACCCTGGCGGATTTGCTTCGCCAATTTCCACCCGGGTCGTCCACATCAACACCACCGCAGTGCAAAAAACATTTCTCTGTAAAATCAGAGAAGAGGAATCGAATGAAAAACCATCTCTAGCACAACGGTTTTTGCTCACTCTTTTCCTTAGCCAAAGGAGGATTATGATGCGTATTCGTCCGATTAAAAAGGTCATCACTGGCAACGCGCAACAAGACGGCGCCGGAGTCCATCTGGTAAGAGTGCTTGCCAATCATACTGTCGAAGATTTTGACCCATTTCTTATGCTCGACACCTTTGATTCCAAAAATCCGGAGGATTATATCAAAGGATTTCCATGGCATCCACATCGCGGCATTGAAACCTTTACTTATTTAATCAGCGGCACCATGGAGCACGGAGACAGCTTAGGAAATAAGGGGCTTATTTCCGACGGATGCGGGCAGTGGATGACCGCTGGAAGTGGAATTATTCATCAGGAAATGCCTCAGCCATCCGAACATATGCTTGGTATTCAGCTTTGGATCAACTTACCGCAAAAGGATAAAATGGTTGCGCCAAAATACCGTGACATTCGTTCGGAAACCATTCCGGTGATTGAAGAAGGCGGTAAACGGACCCGTGTAGTCGCCGGTAGTTACCAAGGAAAAACCGGTCCAGTAC
>DOXU01000230.1 GCA_003518885.1 Oscillospiraceae bacterium | reverse complement strand
GCCAACATAAGGGCGGTTTGCAGCAGGAATATGGTCTACAGTGAAAGACCATGAGAAGGAGACAACAAGAATAATAGGGATGCAAACAATCAATGCCAAAAAGCGTTTTTTAATTCGTCTTTTTGAAAACAAAATAAATACAATGGCCATAGCCGGCAGGATAAGATAGGCCTCTAGCATTTTAATGTTAAATCCCACACCGACTAAAATAGCTGCCAAGACAATAAAACGGGCCTTTCCCGTTTCAAGAGCATGGAAAAAGGCCCATGTAACTACTAAAAGTATAAGTATCAACTGCCAATCCATTGTATTATTGAGTGAGGCCACAATAACGGAAGGGGTTAATGAAAAAACAAGCGCAGCAATTAGCCCCGTTGGCTGTCCAAAACGCTTTGCCAACAGAATATAAATCATAATTGTGCAGCCAGTTCCTGCTAAGGCCTGAGGTAATAGCATGGCCCATCCATGGTAACCAAACGCAAGGACAAAAAGCGTTTGGATCCACAGTGCAATAGGTGGCTTGTCAACGGATACAACCCCTGCAGGGTCAAAAGAGACAAAGAAAAAATTATGAAAATTTTGCATCATGCTTTTGATAGCAGCTGCATAGTAAGCATTTCCATACCCAAAGCGGGAGATTTCCCAAAAGTTGAGTACGAATGACAATAGGGCGATAAGAATTAATACATAAAGTGCCCATTTTTTTGGTTTTTTTTCGGCTTTTTCGGGCGCACTTAACAGGCGCTTGCTCACCGTGAATTCGGTTTGGAGCACACGACACACCTCATTCGGTTATTTTATTTTGAATAGACAGACGTTATCTAACGCCCAAAAGATTTTGTGCCACTGCAGAAATACCAAATTGCAAGAATAGGCCAACCTGTCTAAAATAAGTTTTGATATAAAGAGGATCACTTTGAAAAATGCTCATCCAAAATAATTTGGCGCGTTCCTGTTTAATCTTTGGCCATTTTTGAATGCCAAGACTCCAACTGTAGACGCCGCCACAGATAAAGCTTTTTTCTTGCTTTTGGGAAAGAACGAACTGACTGTCAGAATCTGTACGATAAGATGAAATTGCATGATTGCAGAAGAAATTGAATTGTTGATAAGAAGAATGCAAGATAATAGGTGGGACGGGTGAAGTAAGAAGCGAAGAAACAAAGTCGTTCTCATTTTGGTAATTTGTAATAATCGCATTTTGCTCTTCAATTTCATCATGATACTTTTTTAAAAAAGCGTTATTAAAGCCTGGGGCATTAAAAGTGACACAGGCACAAATGTTTTGCTTTACGGCTTGAGGGGATAGGAAGGTGCAGAGTTCCGCAATATGTCCACCCAGTGAATGCCCGATAAAGAAAATTTTAAGGTCTGAACGCCCTAAGGCACTTGCGTGGGTACGAATATACGCTAGGGCCTCACGATGTTGAGCAGTAAAGGTATTATTAGCAATATCCAGGCTGGTGCGCCAGTCATTCAGATGATCAGAGGGATCTTCATTTCCACGAAATACAATAGCGACAGCGTCACTTTCCATGCGAACAGTGAAGCCATAAAGCCCGGAATTTGATACACCATTGTGTGCACAAATATTACAAACAATCCAATTTTTATAGGCCGCATTTTCGGGGTTTGTTAAAAAATGAATCTGATCTTCGTATACCCACTTTGCAATACCGGTCAGCTTTTTGGGTTTCAAAGGATCCTTTTCCGTATGTAGCCGACTGGTGTAAGCATGAAGTAGCTCACCCACTGTAAAAGGCAGTAAAGAGCTTTGTTCATGAGATAGGTACGGAGTCCCATCTGGGCGCAATGGATCAAAGTATACGAGTTGTGCAAGAAAACTATACACTTGCGCTGAAAGTTCAACCGACAATTTGATCGCTCCTTGCGGGATATGTTTTATTCATCACATTTTATAATATTATCATGGCGGCGCAACAGTGTCAAATAAAATCGCCCTATGCTAAAATATACCAGCTGGAGCCGCTTGTCTCCAGGAAAAAAGATACAGCCGGACACAATTCACAAATAATTGCGCCCGGCTGTATTCTCAAAAACAAGAAAATGTTTTATTTTTTAATGGTAAAGAGAAGTTCTCCAGCTTTTACGTGTTTGCCTTCTGTCACACAAACTTGGTCAACGGTCCCTGCAATGTTGGAAACAATGCTAGTTTCCATTTTCATCGCTTCAATAATGGCCAAGACCTGGTTTGCTTTTACCTTGTCTCCTGCCTTTACGAGAACCTTGCCAACGGAGCCAGGAATACTGGCACCGATTTGTTTGTTATCTTCCATGTCCGCAAATATGGTTCTGGATTCAACGTCCACTTTGTTGTTCTGAACAAGGACTTCACGGCGTATGCCATTTAATTCAAATACAACACTTTGGGTTCCATCATTATTGACTTCACCTAATCCAAGATACTTAATAACGAGTAGTTTTCCTTCTTCAATGGATAGTGAGGTTGTTTCACCAGGAGCCATTCCTTCAAAGAAGACGCTACTTTCAATGCAGCTGACATCATTGTAGCGATGGAGATCATGATAATAGTCTTCTACCACTTGTGGATATAAGCACCAGCTGATCAAATCCTGTTTGGTTGGATTTTCGTGGAAACTGGAGACTTCTTTCTTAGCCTTGTTAAAATCAATCGGTTCCAAAAGTTCACCGGGACGGCAGGTGATTGGCTTTTTATCCCGAAGAACGACCTTTTGCAAATCCTTAGGGAATCCGCCAGCAGGCTGTCCGATCATACCTTCAAAATAGGAGATAACAGATTCAGGGAAGGTGAGTTTTCGGCCCTTTTCCAAAATATTATCTTTATCCAATTCATTTTGAACCATGAAGATAGAAAGATCGCCTACCACTTTAGAGGATGGAGTGACTTTAACGATGTTACCAAGAAGCAGATTGGCCTCCCGGTATTTTTCTTTTACTTCATCGAATCGGTCACCCAGGCCAAGGCTTTCTACTTGTTTTTTCAGATTGGTATATTGGCCACCTGGAATTTGATAACGATAAATACTCGTATCCGTATATTTCCGTGTAGTTTCAAATTCATGGTAGCTTTCGCGTGCATCACGCCAGTAGTTGGTAAGCGGTTCTAAATCGATTGCATTCAGGCCAGTATCCCGTTCTTGCCCCTGTAAGGCAGCAACGATGGAGTTCATGGAAGGCTGACTTGTTGAGGAAGCCATACTGGCGATAGAAGTATCAACGATATCTACGCCTGCTTCAGCGGCCATTAACAAGGTGGCCACTTGGTTTCCGCTTGTATCGTGTGTATGTAATTGAACGGGAATGCCGATCTCGTTTTTCAAAGCAGTAACAAGCTGGCGTGCCGCATATGGTTTAAGGGCACCAGACATATCTTTAATAGCCAGAATATGAGCACCACGTTTTTCTAATTCTTTAGCCATATCAACATAGTATTGAAGGGTATACTTGTTTTCATGTGGGTCAGTGATGTCACCAGTGTAGCAGATCGTCGCCTCAGCAACTTTTCCACATTTCAAAACTTCATCCAGGGCAACTTCCATGCCCGGAATCCAGTTAAGTGAATCGAAGATTTTGAATACATCAATGCCAGATTTGGCGGATTCTTGAATAAACTCGCGAATCAAATTATCCGGATAGTTCTTATATCCTACGGCATTTGAACCCCTGATGAGCATTTGGAAAGGAATATTCGGAATCAGTTTACGAAGTTTTTCCAAACGCTCCCATGGAGATTCATGCAGGAAACGATAAGCTACGTCAAATGTAGCGCCGCCCCACATTTCAACAGAAGCCAAATCATGCAATGTGTGTGCCATTGGTTTTGCGACATTTAGCATATCAAGGGTGCGCACACGAGTTGCAAGTAAGGACTGATGCGCATCACGAAGTGTGGTATCGCAAAGCAGCAACTTTTTCTGTTTTAAAATATAGTCCCGATAAGCTTCTGGCCCTTTTTCATCGATCAGTTGCTTTAAACCGCGAGGAGGCTCTGTAGACGGAATAGAAGGAATTACCGGCTTAGGATGGACTATTTTCTTTTTGTCATTTTCATTGACAATAGAGTTTCCGATATATTTCAGCAGTTTGGTTGCACGATCTTTTGGATCATCAAACTGGAACAGTTCTGGTGTTTCATCAATAAACTTGGTATGGCAAGCTCCCGCTTGGAAAACAGGATGATTCAGGATGTTACACAAGAACGGAATATTTGTCTTTACGCCATGAATATGGACTTCTGTGAGCGCACGCAAAGCCTTACGAATGGTATCGTCGAAATTACGATCATAGGCCGTAATTTTAACCAGCAAACTATCATAATAAGGAGAAATCTCTGCGCCGGCATAGGCATTGCCTGAATCCAAACGGACACCAAATCCACCACAATCACGATAGGTGGTGATTTTACCGGAATCAGGAGCAAAATTATTTCTCGGATCTTCGGTGGTAACACGGCACTGAATTGCATAACCACTGAGTTTAACAGCATCCTGAGAAGGAATGTTGATACCTGATGTAGAAAGTGGTAACCCCTGCGCAATCAAAATTTGTGCACGGACAATATCAACACCGGTTACAACCTCCGTGACGGTATGTTCAACCTGTACGCGAGGATTCATTTCAATAAAGTAATGGTTTCCATCTTGGTCCACCAAAAATTCAACAGTACCAGCATTCACATAATGGACAGCCTTTGCAATTTTCACCGCATCTCGGTACAAACCTTCACGGGTTTCTTCTGGAATAGAGAATGCAGGTGCAAATTCAATTACCTTCTGATAACGACGCTGCAAAGAACAGTTACGTTCATATAAATGCACGGTATTATTGTATTGATCTGCCAATACCTGCACTTCAATATGTCGTGGATTAACAAGGAATTTTTCCATGAAGATGGAATCATCGCCGAAGGCCTTGGCAGCTTCCCCTTGCACTAAGTTAAGGGAGTTAGCCATTTCTTCTGGGCCATCTACACGGCGCATCCCTCGTCCGCCACCACCGGCGGCCGCTTTAAGTAACACAGGATAGCCATATTC
>DOXU01000278.1 GCA_003518885.1 Oscillospiraceae bacterium | reverse complement strand
AGGTTCGAGTCCTGTTGTTCCCACCAAATCAAGTCACTCATTTAAGTCAAATGACTTAAATGAGTGACTTTTTTATTTTCCGTCTTTTTGCTTTACTAGTGATTTCCCAGCCAAGAAGCAAACGACTACCTCATTAAGCTTTAAAAAATAAACCGTTCCCTAATAAAGATTCCCCATCGACTAAATTCGATGGGGATATTCTCGTACATTTTATGACAGAATCTTGACGTAAAATTACTTTTCTTCAATTTTTTCTAGAATGATTAGATGATCCTCAAGGCGCAATTCTTTAATTCTGGCTCGTACCTCTCTTACGTTCCCTACAACATTCTCCAATTTGATTATATTGCCTTCTGGTAATACTCTCACAACCGATTGCATGAAACATTCCGCATTACCGGATAAATCTGCTAAGTAAACGTCTAAACAATCTGTGTTTTCGCTTAAAAGTCTATTTTTAATAACCGTAATTGTTTGATCAATACTTTGATTAAGCGGTTTGCTTGTGACACCAACGACCTGAATCATACACTTTCCAAAAGGAATCAAGATTTTAAACGCTTTACTCATGCCAACAGCTGTAGCAATAGAAGGGGTAATCTCTCCCATCATAGAGCCAACAGCCAAAATGCCAATACATCCTGCGATAATATCCGCTTTATCTGTGTTTACCACAATTGCATTCTCGCCAGAGGCCCCTTGATTAGCCCCTGCTTTTAACATGGCTGCTGTCGCCAGTGAGTTTGTTCCCAACGCCATAATCTCTATATTCTTTCCAAATTCCGCTCTTAATTTTTCAATCAAAACTTTGCCGACGCCGCCGCCTTGACCATCAATTACTGCTATTTTCATTCATTCACCCATTAAGACTTTTTTATTTCCCATTTAAAAGACGAATTCTCCAATAAGCAAAACAAACAAGATAAAGGCATTATCCAAGATAAAAAGAATATCCATTCCCTTTATTGGTTGGTGTTCCTTACGTACCGTCTTTCCTGAAAATCCACGACAAACCATCGCATCATAAATTTCTTCGCTCAGAAAATGGGATTTAACAAATAAATACGCAACTCCGTGGCTCATAAATTTGCGATTTTCCCTTGTTGTCAGCTTTCCTACCGTGCGAAGTGTGCGAGCTTCCATCATGTCCTTTGCAAGTGTGGACATAACAAAAATATACCGGTACGCCATATTCAGAATAGCGATAATTATTGCGGGAACATGCATCGATGCAAGAGCTTCCGTGATCTTTGTCCACCGCGTGGTCAGCAGCAAAAGAAAACCAAAGGACAAGGACACTCCTGAACGAAGGACCAAACGGACCAACATTTCGAGCCCTTGCGTTGTAAAATAGACCCCATTTGGCAAATTGAATGCATGCGGCGGGATGAGATAAAAAAGGGGCGTTCCATGAACAAAAAGACTAGAAGCACCTGGAATGGAAAAGATCAAAACGACAACGGGAATATATCCCCACGTTCGTCTAACAAAATCCCCCATTTTAAGTCCCGAAAGCTTTGCGTAGAGAATCGGCACTACCGCCAAGATAAGTAGAACTGGCAAATGTACCGAAAAAGATGAAAAAATCACAAAGATCAACAAAACGCAAAATTTTACCCTTGCATTAATGCACTGCAAGAATTTTTTCTTTGCCGCATAACGCTCAACGAAAAAATCATTTTCGAACACCTCAGAAAAATGATGAATCGTTCTGGCGATAAAATGAGTTGAAGAAGTAGAAACCGTTTTTCTCTCTGCGGAATGTTCTAAAAGCCATTGCGGAATTTCTGTATCCATAATTTCACACCCGCACTTTATCTTTAAGAATGCCCATTTCCCTGTTTTTGAGATTTGGTTACCATTTTATATGTAAAGAAAATAAGACCTGCAATAATAGCCATTCCTACTACAGCGGACAACACATAACCCAAAATAGACATCGTCTGCCCACCACTAAACGGCAGTCCGTAATCGGGAAGTAATGCATGCCATTTGTCCGCTATTGCTGCGAATCCCTTGGGAACATACCCCAACTGTTCTTTCAATTCGTCCGCGCCCCATTCTCCCCAAGCAGTACCAGAGGTAATCAACCCAAGTGGAGTAAGAATACCCAGTACAATCAACGGGATAAAAAAGGCACGATAGCGCTTCCAGATAGAGCCTTGTGGGGCTTCTTCCAAAACAAACTGGTTTTTCTTAAAAAGATGTGGTGCAAACTTAACAAGATAGGCGATTGCCACCACCGTAACGATCGCCTCCAATGGACCAGCAAAAACAGCATGTGCCAACGACATAGAAGGAACGGAAACGGAAAGCGGATAAGGGCAGTACAACGGCGTACCATTAGCAGATTTAAACAAAAGTGGCTGGATTCCTAACTCAAATCCCGCACAAATAGCTGCCACATTTATCCCGACATAACCGCCAAAGAAGGCCCCTACCAAGTTACGGCGGCTACCAGGCTTCGACCTACCCGCAATTAACCGATACAAATAATAGCCTACAAAAGGCATAATAACCGCCATGTTCAAGCAATTGACGCCAAATGCAAGGATACCGCCATCTCCAAAAACAAGCGCCTGAATTAATAATGCCGTTGAAACTGATATGGTCGCTGCCCATGGTCCTAACAGTATAGCAATAAACACTGCGCCCACTGCATGGGCAGAACTACCACCCGCCACTGGAATATTAAACATCATAATAACAAAAGCAAACGCGGCACAAAGAGCCAACGTAGGGATCCTTTTGTTACTCAAAAATTTTTTAACTCTTTGAAAAGCCACCGCCCACACTGGAATCATTCCCGCCAACACGGGGATTGTCGTCTGCGGTGACAAATAACCATCTGGAATATGCATATGAACTCCTCCAATTAAACACAAAACCCATAAAGGGAACGAAACGATCACCCCTTCATGGGAATCCATGCAAAACGAGAAATTCGCAAAAAAAGCCTTCATGACTTCTATCAAGTATTATCATACCACAACAAAACTAGCGTGTCAATTCCTTCATATTTTGGTTAATATTTTGTTATTATTCCATTCCAGTCAGATCGAAACAGAAAATTTCTTTCTCAATGACAATATCCAGGCGTTTATTTTTCCATATTCAAAATAGCAAACAACAAGGGGACTGACGCCATTTCATAAACAAATCGTGACAAAAATTTCATGGGTCCTTCACATAGCGTTCACAATCTCCCCCTATAATAAAAAATATACTTTTTCATTCATTTTCTTCTCCTTTATCATCTTATTTCATCTTCCGCGACTTTTTTAGTTGCGGAGTTTTTTTGTTTAATCGGGTTTTGAAACATGATGTATTGGACGGATAACCCCTTGCAAAACGTGATGAAAATTTCATGGGCTCTTCATACAGCGTTCACAATCTCCCCCTATAATAAAAAATATACTTTTTCATTCATTTTCTTCTCCTTTATCATCTTATTTCATCTTCCGCGACTTTTTTAGTTGCGGAGTTTTTTTGTTTAATCGGGTTTTGAAACATGATGTATTGGCTCATATGCCCTTTGTAAAACGTGACAAAAATTTCATGGGCCCTTCATAC
>DOXU01000251.1 GCA_003518885.1 Oscillospiraceae bacterium | reverse complement strand
CTATATTACATCATGCCTCATACACCTCAATAATGAGAAAAAAATAAAAACAAAGAAATCACCTCAAAATAAAAGAAATTTTTTAACCTTTTTATAAAATGTCAAAAAGGATTATAGTATGTCACTAACGTATTAGGATATTCAATTTCTGGTATTGTAGACTTTTTGAATTCTTCAATTTTCGGAATATCCAATTTTGTCAATTGTTGTGCTACAAATAACGGATTCAACATCATGCTTAAAGGCATTAAATACCCCCAATTAGCTTTTCTAATACGTGCAGCGACAGCACCTAAATCGAATGCAACAGGATACAGTTGCGCCTCAAATATAGCCGATAGGGTGTAAGAATAAGTCTCAGGCCAAACTGCAGGAAACCAAGAAAAATCCGCATTACTATTTATTAAAATCTCCTGTAAATCCTCTTGCTCATACCGTCCAGTAATGTGTACATTTGACAGATTAATAAAATCTTGATCACGATCTGTATAACCAATCACCACAAACTCTAGTGGCAAATTATCTCGTTCCGCAATTTTTGCCACTTCTCGCAGTAATACTGATCCTTTATGATCAGACAAAGCACCTAGTATCACAACCCTACGTTTTACTTTATGCGAAGGTAATACTTTTTTACTAATAGATGCTACACAGGGCTTAAAAATATGGGGTCTAATAATAAATAAAATATCAGGCATATACCGTCTCATACGTTCGGCCACATCCTGATCTGGCACAAAAACATAACGTGCAGCATTAAGAAAACGTATATAACGGTCACGCCATTCAATAATATTAGGCCGACCAAAAGGAGAAGAATGCTCAGAAATACAGTCATTACAACCGATTAATCCAGGCTCACCACAATACATCCCACTCCCATTTGTCATCGTGATACGAGGGCAAATAGAATAATAATCATGCAATGTTACATCATATACGACCCCAGCATATTGACATGTCAAACGCATAAAATCAGTAAAATATTCAGAAAAACCAATGAAATGATGCACATGCAACTGGTCAATCCCGATTTTTTTTAGGTAGTTTGCAAATAAAATTGTATCTTGCGTGAAATCTATAGACGGCAAATTAGGCATCTGACTCAGTTCCATACTTTTTATGGAAATTTTATTAGATTCGCCAGATACGGGACATCCTAAAAAAACGGGGATTCCACTTTCAATCAACAAATGACCAAGCTCAATAACATGCCTTTCTGTTCCTCCACCCCATGTATGAGAAATCAAAAGAACAGCCTGCTTTCGAGCGTATAAAGACAAGCGAGCAACATCTACATTACGACGATAAACAAGCACTGGGTCATTTTGAATAAATTTTGCTACACTTGGTAAGTATTCTGGATGTAGCGAATTTATTTTTTCCAACGCAACATTAATACGACTTTGCTTTGAATCGCCAAAAGATGAGCCACCATAATGAGTCACAAATACATCTGCAGCGAGAAGATTTCTCCACCCAGCTTTTTGAGCACGGACACATAAATCATTTTCTTCACCATAACCATGCCCAAAATTTTGTTCATCAAATAGGCCTATTTGGTTAAGGCACGCACGACGAATGTACATGCAAAAGCCTACGCCCGTAGGAATTTCAACCTCATGGCCCATATTAACTTCAGCCATTAGCTGATCAATTTCAAAATCTGATATTTCAATATTATGCGCGTTGTCCTTGACGAAATATGGATAACTACATATTTCTGCATTATTTGAGAATGGGGTAACTGTAGCAACTTGTGATGTACGATACGCCGCAGCATAAAGTCTATCAAGCCAATCACCAAACACTTCAGTATCTGAGTTCAATAAAACAATATCACGCTCTGGATGTAGCTTCATACCCAAATTACACGACCGCACAAACCCCAAATTATCCGTATTTGTATATAAATCAAATAGGTCATTTTTTAGCAAAATTTCCAAATTATCCACTAAATGCATATCAGGAGATTTATCATTTACCAGAACAAGTCTATATTCCACTTTGGGAGATGAATTCAGAACGCTATATATGCAGCGCATTGTTTCTTCATAACCACGGTAAATAGGAATTAAAACATCTATTATTGGATTTAAATGTTTCTTGTATTTGCTTTTTATTAAATTCTCCCAATCGATTAACGTGGGAGCTACAGGGCATCTTTTTACACCGCTTTGCATCATTCTTATTTCCAAACTTTATTTAAATACATAGGATTAGGAATTTCGTATATTCACTTACATAAAAACCGCTTAATTCTCCTTATAGGACTAGTAATTCTCCACGATGTCGAGCGATAAATCGCATCAATTTCAGACTGCTTAATATTTATTACACCATCTTTCTGCGATACTTGGTCACTTAACTGTTGCATAAAGATATTTTGTTGTTCGAATATATTTTTACGCTCACTTAAGGAATGTTTGATATTTTTCAACTCTAAAGCCAGACTTTCTGCTCTATATTCAAGTCTGGCATTCTCTTTTACAAAATTATCTTTTTCTTTATTTTTATTTTCTTGCATTAAATCACATTTGATTTTTAATTCATCAAAATTTTCACGCCAAAAATCAGGCTTACGATCAAAAGGAGTTGTATCACCATAGCGTGGCGTTACAATAATGCTCTCAGCAATCTCATCTAATGTTTCAACTTTGATTGCAACACATCCCGCATTATTTTCTGGCATTAAACAACAGAGAGATTCTGGCAAAAACAATAATGCCGTTTCCTCTGCAACACCAAAAAGGTTATCATGGTTTTTCAAAAAATTTTTAGGGTTATAAGCTTGGGTTCTGATGAAAAATTTTTGATATCCTGCCCAGTTAATGATACTAAGTATTTCACTTGCAGATTGCACTGAATTGCATTCAGTAAAAACAATTGGCTGAAATTTAGATATTGTTTTTGCCATGCCGGACAAAACATCAGCTTCCATTCCCTCGACATCTATTTTAACAAGATGGCAACTGTCTAAGTTTAGATCATCTACTCTTACAGTAGGGACTGCTTTAAGATTGCCTGTAGAAGAATTTTCATCTTGTAATTTTATAGCCCCTGAATTCACATGCTCAGAATAATCGACTTCTGGAACATACGCGTTTTTAATATTTTTTCCTGCTGCAGCATTAATCGATTTAACATTAAACATTTTATTACGAGAAAGTGTTTCATTCATCGCATCGAATAGCTGTTTTTGTGGTTCCACAGCAGTGACGAGACCTAACGGACCGACCCTTTTTGCAAAAGCAAGGGTATGGTTACCTATATTAGCACCAATATCAACAACAGAACTACCCAGACCTATGAAAGTAGAAAGAAAGGTAATTTCCGCTTCAGCCCATTCACCATAAGTTAAAAGTGACTTTCCTATTGGATCATCATTAGTAAATACGTATATATCTCCGTATCTACTTTCAACCAATGATATAGAATGAGCTTTAGTATCCACTGAGTAATCTCTCACATTTTAAATTCTCTTTCTCATTTCATTTTCATAAAAAGTAAAATATTATTTAACACAAAGACCACGGTATAACCGCAGCCTCCACCCGCTTGGCGTACACCTGGTACACTGTGCGCATTACGGTATCACCCAGCACGGTGCCAGCTGGGCCTTGCGTTACAATAGCGCCATCACGCATCACAACCAGTTCGTCACAAAAGCGCGTGGCAAGAGATAAATCATGCAGCACAACCAAAATAGTTTTACCGTGCTGGTGCGCTAAGTTTGCAAACAAATGCATTACGCCTAAAGCATGGGCAGGGTCTAAAGCGGCAACAGGTTCATCAGCTAAAATACACGGGGTGTCTGTCGCTAAAGCACGGGCTAAGGCCATGCGTGCGCGCTCCCCACCCGATAAATACCGTGCCGGGCGCTGCTGCAACGCCTGCAAGCCTGTCGCCTCTATGGCGTGGGTTACCGTGGGGTGGTTAGCCGCTTGCGCATGTGTTTGGCCGTGCGGCAAGCGCCCTAAAGCTACCACGGCCCTTAGCGGCATAAG
>DOXU01000145.1 GCA_003518885.1 Oscillospiraceae bacterium | reverse complement strand
CTTAGTGTAGAGGTGTTACCTGCGCATTCTATTGTATCCAAAGGAATTTTAGGGATCGTTCGGTCTTTTGAAGGAATCTGTGCAGTATTTCGCGGCCAAGATCAAGCGGAATTTGAACAATAGTTTTTCCCCTAAGAAAAAAATTTGTTTAAGCTGGCTAAAAAAATAATCGACAGAGCGTCTTTTTTGCAGGCACAAGTTGTTTTAGAATCAAATGGTGGTCGCGGGGATGGTCTAGCATTTCCAGGGGCGCCGCGGCCCTTTTCTGCTCATCTCTATGAAAAATTGGCACAGATTTTACAGTACAAATTGATAGAAGTAGGATTACCTGCTCCTATATTTTTAAGCGGGATCGGTTTAAATAGCACTTGTCCGCGCTGTGGCGCATCTACGCAAAAAAACAGATTGACACGAGAAATGTTTGCTTGTATAAAATGCGGATATGCCACTGAAGCCCGCTTTGTTGGAGGATATAATCTTGCTAAGCGGCCACAACAGTACGCCATTAACCGTGTGCCAATTTATCTGCAAAAAAATACGGATGGTTCTTGTTTTTGCTTTAATAAAATATTAGAATTTTCTTGTGTTGTGCCATCTGATGAAGAGAAATCTGCCATTCTTTATCAGTTGAGTCTGATGATCAGGAGTCAAGACGATGATTGGTATGATGGGAAAAAATACGCTATGCTGTGTAAGCTTCGCTCGGCAGAAAATCTTCAGGATGCCGTACGATGGGTAAAGGTGAGGAAAAAGTGATAAAATGGGTGCTTTAGCTGTCGCATCATGCGGCTGGACACGTGGCGAAGTCCCTTGTTTGGCACAATTTCCGCGGAGCGGACAAGCCTTTTAGGTTTGAAAAGTGCAGCTATTTATATAAAAAAGGGGCCATCCCATTGGGATGGCCCCTTTTAAAAGGAAAAATAGACTTATTATTCGTATCGAAGAGCGTCGATTGGGCGCATTTTGGAGGCCTTGTTTGCAGGATAAATACCAAAAACAATGCCGACTGTTAAGGCAAATACGAGGGCCAAAAGTGCAATACCGGGGGATATGGATAAAGAGATTTTCATAAACCGGCCGATAATATAGGTGCCAATTCCACCAAATATTAGGCCGATAACACCGCCCGTGAGTGAAATCAGAATCGACTCAATCAAAAATTGAATCAGAATATTCCCACGGCCGGCGCCAATCGCCTTACGGATACCGATCTCTCGCGTTCTTTCGGTAACGGAAACTAACATAATATTCATAATGCCAATTCCACCGACCAATAGAGAGATTCCTGCCAACGCACCAAGCATGGCGGTTAATGTGCCCGTGATTGTATTGAGCGTGGAAAGCAAATCACTTTGGCTGAAGATGGTGTAATCTTTAGTACTATGTGTTTTACGAAAAAGAAAGGTTTCCAGTGTGTGGACGCCCTGATCGACAGAATCATTTGTCTGTGAGGAGGCCATGATACTGGTGATCTGTGTTTGATGGAGCATTCTTTGGGCAATTGTTACAGGGACAATTATGCGGTTGTCATTTGAGCCGGTTACAGAGCTGCCTTTATGGGTCAAAACGCCAATAATTCGAAAGGACCTACCTTGTACCTGCATTGTCTGTCCGACGACCGAACGACTGCCAAACAAAGCATCGGCTACATCGGTGCCAATGACTGCCACAGCGCTGCGGTTGTCTGTATCCGTCTGCGTGAGAAAACGGCCATCTTGCACCGAAAGGCTGCGGACAGTATCGTAGCCGGGCGTTGTTCCCTCTAGTGTGGTACTTTGCGTGCGAGTTCCTGATTTTGCGGTGGAAGGGGAAGATATCAGGGGAGCGACCGTGCCCAGTCCATTTGCATTCTGCAGGTGATTTACCTCGGAGAGTGAGATGTAAACGGGGCTTTTACTGGTAACACTGGCCGCAATCATATTGGATCCAAGCCCTTGAATTTGGCCAGTAATATTGGCCGTGGCACCCTGCCCAATGGAGACCAGAACGGTCACAGCAAATACGCCAATAATAATCCCCAACATGGTAAGGAAGGAACGCATTTTATTTGAAATAACAGAGAGCCAAGCCATGCGAAGAGATTGCATAAAATTCATGCCGGCTCACCGCCTTTGTCATCTGATGTAATTTTTCCATCGGCGATCAGTATACGGCGTTCGGCTTCTTGGGCCACTTTGGCGTCATGGGTAATCAATACAATAGTATTTCCAGCATGATGTAATTCATGTAGAATAGACATAACCTCTGCTCCGGATTTGGAATCTAAATTTCCGGTCGGTTCGTCCGCCAGAATCAGAGAGGGTTTAGCAGCGATGGCTCTGGCAATTGCCACACGCTGTTGCTGACCGCCACTGAGTTCCTTGGGCTTGTGGTGGATTCGCTTATCCAGGCCCACTCGTTCTAGCGCAGCTAATGAACGTGCACGACGCTCTTTTGATGGAACACCCTGATAAACCATGGGTAATTCAACATTTTCAAAAGCGGTTAGCTTTTGCAATAGATTGAATTGCTGAAAGATAAACCCGATTTTTCGGCTGCGAATATGGCTTAGATTTTTTTCGCTCATTTTGGTAACGTCCTGTCCATCCAGCAGATAAAGGCCTTTATCCGGTGTGTCTAAACAGCCAAGGATATTCATTAAAGTCGATTTTCCACTACCGGACGGACCAATGATGGCAGTAAATTCGCCATCTACGACAGATAGGGAGACGCCGCCTAATGCGACTACTTTAACATCTCCCATTTGATAGATTTTTTCTATATTTTTTAATTCAATCAAAAGGACTACCCCCCTGCAGCAGATGAAGAGGTGGCCTGGCTTGTAGAACTAGAGGCACTTGAGGAAGTGTTCGAAGAGGCATTGGAGGAATTTTGACCGCCACCACCCATGCCGTTTAATCCACTATTATTACTGGGAGACAAATCCGGTAGAACGACGGTTGCCCCTTCTGATACACCGGATTTGATTTCCGCTTGGGTGTCGCTAATCAAGCCAACAGTGACAGCGGTTTTTTTGTCGACGTTTTTGTTGTTGCTTTTGGTGCGCACGGTCAAGTACCGTTGTGACCCTTCTGTTGTCAAAGCTTCCACTGGCACAAGCAGCGTATTTTGACTGTCGCCAGTAGAAATATCTGCGCTGGTGCTCATTTTATCCATTAAACCAGAGGAGTCTGCTAGAGAGAGTGTTACATTGAACGTGGTGACACCATTGGCAGATACGCCAGTTTGTGAGATTTTATCTACTGTTCCAGAGAATGTTTTCCCTGAGAGTGCATCCACACTTACATCGGCTTTTTGTCCACTTTTAACATTTGCAATGTCGAGTTCATCAACGTTAATAACAGCTTTAAAGCTAGAGGCGCTTTGCACGTTGCAAACGGTCATACCGGCTTGGACGGTTGCTCCGACTTCTAATTGTGAAAGAGAGACGACGCCATCGGTTGGCGCTGTGATGTAAGATTTCGCATTGGTACCAATTTGGGAAATTTCGGCAATATTCTCATCTTCTTTGACAGTATCGCCATCCTCCTTAAAAATTTGGGTTACTTTTCCGGCCGTACTATTACTGACTGCTTGTACGGATGTTGCCTGAATGGTACCGCTGCCGTGAACAGTTACGCTGATATTTCCCCGTGAAACGGTGGTTGTTTTGGCGGCAGAAGTGGTGCTCCTTTTCGTCCCGCTACATCCACTGAGAGAAAGAACAAGCAATGCAGCAGAGAATGTGATTGCCACCAGGCGTAATGGAACCGAATGACGAATTTTCATAAAAACTCCTTTGATTTAAATCAGAAATATGCCCGTTGCCGCACACGGTTAGGTATGCTATACTGTCAAAAGCCGTACTTTGCGCGGCAGGCATGTTTTGGCACAGTTTTGAAGGATAAATTATTTATAATGAATAAAGGAAGAGCAGTATACTTAAAACATGGGGGGAATTCGCACAATGAAAATAAAGCGCATCTGTGCAGTAGCAGTTGCAATAGGAGCCTGTGTGATCTCTATGACGGGCTGTGTAAACTTTAAAAGAGCAAAAAAGATAACGGTGTATGCTGACATGAATCTTGCTCCTATTGTAATGGCAGATGCCACGCAAATAGAACAGCGTTTCGGCACGCAAGTACAGATGCGTTTTGGCACAACGGATGCGCTTAAACAGGCAGTAGAAAATGGAGATACTCCTGATGTGATTATATTGGGAGGAAAAACCACCGAGCGAAAAGGTAGTTATCTCTATGGCTCACCAGCCCTTCGTGAATTGATGAGCAAAAAAAAGGTGGACAATTATGTTAGCATTGCAGCAGATAATGAAGGGAATGTCTATTCTGCTGGCAAGTCGCTTTCTAGCCGCAATTATGTGTCTGGCCAAGATGTGATCAATTATTTCTACTCCACACCTGGGCGAAGCCTAATCAAACGGAGTGGGTTTACGTTGTAGAAGAGTTGTGCCCGGGAAAAAGAGGATGTTTACGCAAGGGAATGGTTTGTTGTTGTGTAGGCCCATGGATAAGCTGCACGACTCCGGGTAAACAACGAAGGGATACCTGCTGATGTTTTCCTGCGTACTCACCATCTGCAGTCCAAGTGGTTTCTTCTTCAAAATGAAAGGTCGCAGAATGGATATGCCGGAAGATAACAAGATGATCGTCTGTTTTCCGTAGAATTAAGTTGGCCGCAATACGGAAAAAATCGAGTGGATTTTGTGGACATCGTATCAACATTAATTCTAATTGACCATCGTCCTGTTTTACATCCTCTTTTTTAAAGTGGAAAATCTTTGAAACGGTGTAGGCATTTGTAACACCGCCATAAAGAAAGGCGCCAGATTCATGCGGTCCACTGTCTGTAACAAAGTCTAATTTATAGGGATGCAGTTCATTTAAGCAACAAAGAATTTGCAATAAATAGGCCAGATAGCCCAGTCGACTTTTCCAGTGCTGTGGAGTGGAATAAGGGATGCTGGTGAAAGCGCCAAAGGCCGCAATATAGGTAAAATACTGTGATTTGCCTAGCAAACCAATATCTTGTGCGGAAGATTTTCCATTTAAAATGGAGTATATGGCATGCATGGGGTCTGTGGGAATATTTAAAGAGCAGGCCATATCGTTTGTAGTTCCGGCGGGAATATAGCCAATAGGCGTATTCGCAGCTGCCTGTAAAATACCGGTAACGACTTCATGAAGAGTCCCATCTCCGCCGCAGCACAAAATAAGATCATTTTGTGAAGCAAGATCTTTTGCATATTTAGCCGCATCACCGGCTTTGTGTGTCTTGTATATTTTTGTTTGATAGCCAGCCAAACGAAGAGGGGTGAAAATATCTCCCAAATTTCGTCCTTTTCCTGCATGGGGATTCAGAATGAGGGCTGCCTTCTTAGTAGGGCTTTGTGTTTCCTTTTCGATTGCTAAACACTCCTTTCAAATGCCAATATTTTTATTTTGGCATAAAATCAGGTGCTCATACAGTTTGTACAAAAAATAGGAAAAAATCGTTTGCTACACAGTGTCCTTTGAGCCATAGTATAGCAGGTTGGGTAGCCGTGAACAAGCACATGTTGTCAAATAACGGGCTTTATGCCGCAACACATGTAAAAAAATGGGAATTTTATCTTGCAATTTCTTTCAGAGATCGATATAATGAGAGTGATTTTATCTTTTAAACCCTTTTTGAGTTGAAGGGGCGGTCGTCGTAGGTTTTTGCGTTTGTTATGCGGCGGATTGCAAGAAAAAAGCTCATGTGGAGGGAAATATGAATATTCTACTCGTTTATCCTAAGTATCCAATCACATATTGGGGATTCCAGTATGCTTTGCGTTTTGTGTCTAAAAAAGCGGCCTTTCCGCCCTTAGGCCTGATGACAATAGCAGCAATGATGCCCAACGAAACATATCATAAAAAATTAATTGAGATGAATGTGGATACCTTACGGGATGCTGATCTAAAATGGGCAGATGTAGTT
>DOXU01000116.1 GCA_003518885.1 Oscillospiraceae bacterium | reverse complement strand
ATTGGTAAGTGCACAAAAGGTAACCCCTGTATTTGAAGAAATCATGCACAAACAGCCACAAACCTTTCGTCAGTTTGTCCAAAAAAATATAAAATCCTGGGAATAACGCCCCTTCCTCCCCAAACAAATCGCAATCGATGTTTCCCTCCGCTTGTCATACAAAACAGTAAACCTGCCGCCCTCTCAAGATACAAAAACTGCTTGTCGGTCCTTTGTTTACTGATGGGCGGTTTTCTATTTTTAATGGCTACAGACAAATTAGGGACCCGTCACTCTCACTTTTGATAGTAGCCAGCATTTTTTCACACACGCAAACAAAGGACTCTGTTCGACTCCTATTTTCGCAGCATGGGCAAAACCCCTGTGTTGATCCCCCTCGCAAGTTTTTTATTTAGAAAAAAGGACGAACGCGTTGCTGCTTTATCACAACGGAACGTGACGGGCGACATAGCCGGCCAGCAGAGAATATAAAAAAGCCGACTGGTTGTTATCTCCGTCAGCTCTGTAAAAAGATCTTCTATTTTGAGAACCTCGCGACTTTGCGCAAGATCTATTCCGTTCATCCCCAAGCCTTTTTAGAAAGAGCATTTTCCCGTTTCTACCTTGTATCCTGATTGAATCGGCTTATTTTCTTTGCAAAAGCGTTTTCCAGGTTTCCTTTGTTAGAAAACTGCCCACTGCTTTTTCTTCCATAACCCAAAACCGGTGCTGCGGAATGGTAAAGGAAAGAAGATCTTTCTCTATGCATTTTCTTGCAGATGGATCGGTTAATCCAACGGTGCAAGTTTCCTTTTGTTGATCTTGGTTGTCAAGTGGATAAAGAAAGGTTTGGGCACATCCAGCGGCAAAACGAATTTCCACATGATCCTGTGTTGATTGATCATAATTGGCCAATGTCACTAACGCAGAAAGTTCCTCTGCATTTACCAAGAAAACAACAGCATCAAATGCCTCCCCTTCAGAAAGTTCACCAAATGGTTTTAATACCAAATATTTTTCGGAATGGATGGAGGGAAGGCCTTCTACAAATGCCTTAGCCAGTTCCGGTGACTCCTTGTAAAACTCGCCCTCCTGTGGTCCTTTCCCTCCGACAGAGAGAAAATACTCAATAAAGCCCGTCTGAAATGGTCGGAATCCACAACCCGATTTCCCGCCCGGGCACCCAACGGTTGCATCAGAAAAAGCCACCGTTCTCCCTTTGGATGCGGCGTTTAACAGGGCAATGGTGCATCCACGGGCTCCTTCTTTAAACATTAGGGCATCATCTGGCCTCTTATTCGTCCTTATAACGGCTACAGGGCATCTCTCACATTGTAGTAATTTTGCCATTTTGCTTTCCATATGAACACCCACTCCCATTCCGATTGATTGCTCTCATGAAATACTGCTCTGATAAGATTTCCATCCCTTTTGGGATGTCTTGATCGATGTGCTCATTCCCTTGAAAATCAGCTCTATCAGCCGATAGAATAAGAGGCTTTTTCTTGGTTTCATTATAGCAAGAGACGGCGGCATTTTCACATAGACAGGAAAATAGTTTTCTTCCAGAAAAAGGAAACGAAAACGCGTTGCTGTTTTATCATAACGGAATACGACAGGTAACGTAGTCAGTATCAGCGGACATAAAAAAAGCCGACTGGCATAATCCCAATCGGCACATAACGATAGATTCCATTTTTGTTGTAAGCTCAAAGGCCAAAATTTATCCTACTTCCTTCTTCGCTGTAAAGAAGAGCCGCCTAAATGGATAAATGATTTCTCCGTTAGCTTGTACAGGATAATAAGGAATCACCTTTTCTATAATTTCTTCCTCCAACATCGCCTTTTCGCGGGCATTTAAGAGGCTCATATAGGGTCTTAATCTGGTTCCCTTAACCCATTCCAAAAGGGCCTTATGATTTGCCATACGATGATAATAAATCGTCTCCCACAGATTGAAATTCGTTGTCAGCCCAGACAATATGTCAAAGTATTCTTCTGGTTTCAACGTGCCATTGTAAGCAACATCCTGTTGAGCAAAATTCCATTTTGGTTGATTAACTACCTCATCTAATGCGCGGTACAGGGGGGAATCCCCATTTTTGGGAATTTGAACGGCCATTACGCCCCCATCTGCAACAATGGAAAATAGGGTTTTTAACAAATTCCTATGGTCCGGTATCCACTGTAAACAAGCATTTGAAAAGACAAGATCAAATTTCTTTCCAAGACCGTTCAGCTTGGTCTGCACATCTAGTACCCGAAATTCAATGTTATCATAGGTAGCCTGTGCCTTTTTAATCATATTTTCAGAATGATCAATTCCCAAGACCGCAGCGGTTGGATACATTTTCTTTAATATTGCCGAGCTATTCCCCGGGCCACATCCAATATCCACAATATTTTGACACCCGTCAATGGGAACTCTTTGTGCCAAATCGATTGCTGGTCGCGTTCTTTCTCCTTGGAACTGTAAGTACTGACTACTATCCCATTTCACGATAATTACCTCCGCCATTTTCGTCTTTGTTTGCGTATCAAGATTGAATCAGAGAATACCCATCCGATTATAAAGTTTGTTTGACGGGCAGGACGACCCTATCACTTTCTAGTTTACTCTGTTTTCCAGTCAAACAAAAGGAGCCTGGGGACCTCTTCGCCTCCTACTTCGTGCCAAATCATCTTCATCTTACGGCCAATTCTTGTGTGATTGCGCGAGAATTACAATTCAAACCCACCCTGTAAAATAAACCTTCTTAGCAGATTATCCATTTTTATATTCACTTTAGGCGGTATCAGAACAGTACTGCCAACTTTTTCAAAATAGGCCTTTGCCTTTGCTTTGTCAACGGTTTGTTTTAGCTCATCAAATCGACCAAAGTCATCAAGATTGCTTTCGGTCAGGTTCAGACTCATCATATTTTGGAGTTTGCCTTCGTCAAGGCCAAAGGTTGTGGAAAAGTGGCGGATCTGGTCATTCTTTGCTTTGTATAAATAGTCAGTAACATAATCACGCAAGGATTTGCCTTCTTCAATCACCAGATCCCCCCGCTGTATATCATGAAGAATGATCTTTGCGTATTTTTGTTCGTCCTGTGTTAAGGCAGCAAAGGTCTTGTGCAATTCACTCAGTGCCTGTTCCTGTGCCTCCTCTGTTGCGTCATCCTGATGAATGAGTTTCAGATATTTATCAAACCGACTGTTCATATAATCTGCATCGATTCGCCCGGTATCGATTTCCGTCAAATACCCCTCCACGACATAGGGAGTATCCTCATCACCATGACTGCCACCATCTGTCCCGTCGGATGCCGCCAACGCCAGCTCTTTGTACCGCTGCGCAAGAATTAGGTATTCCGTTTTACTAAAGGCAGGTTCCGCCGTCATCACTTCACCTGTGCTTTCATCCGTATATTCATAGGCGCACCAAGTAAAGCCCTGTATTTTCGCCGCTTCCAAATAGCGGTTAAAATTCTTGTAAAGGGAAGCAAATTTGGCCTTTTCAATTGGCTCACTTGGCAATTTTTCAAAATCAGGAATGCCCGCTTGGGAAAATAGATCTTTGATCTCTTTGTAGATGACATTGAGGTTTTCAATATTGCTGCCAAGCTTTTCGACAAATAAGCCAATCGGCTTATCGCCAGAATAGAGTTTCACTGCTGCCTCGATATTTTTTTCCATCGTGTGGGGCTTGCGGTAATAGCGAATCGTACCAAAAGGCTTGTCGGGACCGAAAAGACGGTTTGTCCTTGAAAAAGCTTGGATAATATTTTCGTATTCCAGCATTTTGTCCAAATAAAGGGTGTTCACCCACTTGGAATCAAATCCAGTCAGCATTTGATCCACAACAATCAACAAATTGAGTTGTTTCTCCGGCAGGTTATCGATCCACTTGTACTGTTCCTTGTGCGCCATCCTAAAAGAAACGTCCTTTTTAAAGGCGGCATGTGAAGCAAGCGTAAACCTCTGTTCAAATGCTGTATTGTAGTCGCTAATAATTTCCTCTAAACCTGCTTCTTTAAACAAGGCCACCTTTGTATCCGCGTATTCTTTGTAATCGCCGTCCTCATTGCTAATATTCGGGTCAAACAGGCAGGTCACTTTCAAGCTTGGTCTCTGCACTTTAAACAGACGATAATATGAAATGGCTTCGGGAATGCTGCTGGTGGCAAAAATGGCGTGAAACTTATTATTGTGGCTTAAATCCTGCCATTTTTCCAGAATATCTTCCACCACCTTTGCCCTGTGTTCACTGGTTCGGTATTGAGCACGGGGAATTTCATCCTCAATTCCCCGCACTGGCTTTCCATCATCCCCAATATATCCCGCCATTGGTACGCGTGATGCATCTAAGTATTTGTAGTAAACCGCCTCTTTTTGGGGATCACTTAAAGCCTCCTCAACAGTGAAGGCTTTCGCCTTCTTTAAAGCAATTTGCCGTCTGATATCGGTATCTCTGAAAGTCAAAACCTTATACGGATCAAATCCTAAAACGTTCTTGTCACGGATGCCGTCCG
>DOXU01000206.1 GCA_003518885.1 Oscillospiraceae bacterium | reverse complement strand
AGCCAGCAGTGCTCAATGGCTACCCATTAAGCATCTGGCAAGGGGGATTGCATCCCCCGTTGACCCCCTCAAAGAGCCAAAATATTCAACAAAAAATATTAATTCTACTTTGAATTCTCATCATCTTTATCTTGGTCGTTTTCATGAAAATTAGACGCGTTTTTTACTTCTCTAAAATTTTCAATTTGCGCTCCAGCACGCTGCGCCAGAAGCTTTCCACGCTCCGTCGCATTGTCTCCAATACGCTTCATCGTCTCTCGGAGAATAGCACCATCGTCAGTTTTGAATTCAATTTTTGCGTCTAAACCGTCCTCATTTGTTTGATAATATGGCGCCTCTGGGAATCCTAGTGTATCGGAGAAGAGCACTGCAGGGAACGTTGCGCGCTGCGTATTATACAATTCAACCGTTCTATTGTATAATTCTCTTTTTTCTTGGATTTCTCCTTCTATAGAATGAAGTTGGTCCATTAATTTCTCATAAGTACGATTTGCTTTTAAATCAGGAAAATTTGATGCTATTGCGGTTACTCTATCAATAACAGTATTTGCAGCACGTGCTATGCTCGCGCTTTCAGCAACGTTAGTGGCACCTTCAGAAACCGTGATATGAGTTAATTTCTCATGCTCACCATAACCTTTACAAATATCTATCAACTGGTTCACCAACGTAACGCGTTTACGCAACATTCCGATTAAATCAGAGTTAGACCGCTTCACTCCTTCAGATCGGAAGCGCAAACCATTATATGTTTTGATAGCGTACCCGAAAATTCCAACCAACAGTAGTAAAACCAGAAGCCCGAACATCAAAATTTATCCTTCTTGAGACTTGATATCCCAAATTTATGCCCGTTTTTTTAAATGGAAACATATCAAAAAATAAAAAAGGGAGATTACTCCCTTTGGAAAACACCCTTAATGTCCGAACCAACCAGATTCTTTTTTGACGGCAGCCTGACCTTCAAGCGCAGCTTTATCACCATTTTTTTCGAGTAAAGTTTTTTCACCAGTACTTATGTTTCTATTAACATCGGCATTAGATTTAATAACGTCTGTTTCGGCATCTTCTTTATGTAGATCGCGATCAATAAATTCATTTTCGCGAGCAACGCGCGCCTTTTCAGCCTGAAGGCGCAGCTGTCTTTCTTCTAAATCCAAAGCACGATTTTTATCTTCAAAATCTTGATCTCGTTTCTTATCAGCTGCGGCTGCAGCCGCACGAGCACGCGCGTTAGCATTGACTATCGCTTGTTGGCGCTCGATAGCGCGCTCCCTCGCAGCTGCAGCTCTTTGATAGGCCTCTTGTTGCGCTTGATACTGGGCACGCTCTGAAGATTCCTCCTGTGCCTGAGCATTAGCTACAGCATTAATCTGATCGCTTAACGCCGGCTGAGCAATTGCTACAGCAGGAAAGGCCAAAAAAACGGTAGCAACAAATAAAGTGCGCATCAAGAAAACCCTAAATATAATAAATTAAGACTTCTGAACAGGGCAAGAGGCATTGGCTTGAATGCGAGTTACATTCGCATTAGTCATAACCATAATAGCCTGACCCGGCTTATACTCACAAATTTTTCCAACTTGAGCAGAATTATAAGTATGCCCATCTTGAGTATAAGTTAGAGAGACACCATCGACCATAACTTTCCCCGGCACCAAAGAACCAGCACCAGCACCAGCAGCAGTCCCGCCAACTCCACCCAAAGCACCCAAGCCTGCGGAATGGCCTACTCCTACTCCAAGCCCTACACCCAATCCTGCCCCCAGAAGAGCACCACCGATCTGAGCTGCTCTTTGGTTCTGCGCATTGCTCACTTGAACTCGTGCGGGCAATACAGCCAAAATATTGACGACCTTAGCTTCCTGGCGAGAATTTACCTGATCCGCAGTATACGAATTCGCCCGATCCTCTTCCCCTGGCGTTGCGCATGCAGACAAAGCAAAAAGAGAGAAGAAGGCAAATGTAGATTTCTTAATCATATTACGATTCCATATCACTCCACACAAAACAATGTGGACACAAAAATGCCATTATCTCAAAAATAATAGCCTCGCAATGCCAATAAATTATGTACCATATTGGTACTATTTTTGCGGCATAATCAATTCAATAATTATACAAAATCTCCAAGTTTCAATATAGATCTCTAATAAATAAAGGGGGTCAACGGGGGAAGAATTCCCCCTTGCCAGTCTTGTCTGTTGGAGTGCGTAGCGCGGAAACAGATACGGCTGGCTATAAATATAAGATAACGTAATTATTCAAACATTATGGAAAGTAACATCTCAATAAATGTCTTAATTATTTTTATATGTTAGGTCGTCTAGGAGTATATTCTAAATCGAGAAATTTTCTCGCCCACTCATATTGAATTTTAACATCTTTAATAATCTTATCCGAAACATTTTGATATCTCAACCAATCCAATCTCAATTCTTTTGAAAGTTCAATATTAACATCCGTGTCGAGATAGGTTTTGAATATATCTATATAAAAAT
>DOXU01000117.1 GCA_003518885.1 Oscillospiraceae bacterium | reverse complement strand
CGTTGATTGTTATAGTACGGATGATACAGTACATATTGCAGAAAGTCTTGGGGCAAGAATTTACAGACATAAATGGCTGAACAATGCAACGCAATTTAATTGGGGAATACATAATTGCCAAATAACGGCAGACTGGATTTGGCGTATTGATGCAGATGAGTTTCTCAGTGATGGACTTGGAAAAGCTGTGAAAAAAGCAATTGCAAGTTGTCCTGCAAATGTAAATGGAATTTACGTTAGAAAACGTATTGATTTTATGGGTCATCCATTGCTCCATGGAGGATGGTATCCCACGTATCATCTTAAGGTTTTCAGAAGAGGACATGGAGATTGTGAGAATAGATGGATGGATGAGCATATCCGAATCTTTGATGGTATTACAATTACTGTAAAAGATGGAAATCAAGTGGATGCTAATCTGAATGATTTAGCATGGTGGACGAGTAAACATAATGGATATGCTTCGCGAGAAATGATAGACATGGTAATGATGGAATACGGAATAGATGACAAATCTGAAGAAGTTCATCCCAAATTATTTGGTACAGAAAAGCAACGGAAAAGCTGGTTAAAAATAAGATATATTAAGCTCCCTTTGTTTGTACGTCCAGTTTTGAATTTTATATTAAGTGTCATTTTTAGGGGAGGGTTCCTTGATGGAAAGGAAGGTTTTATTTGGTATATACTTCAAGGAGTATGGTATAGAATGTTAGTGGATGCGAAAATATTTGAGTTGAAAAAGAAATTTAATTGGGATAAGGAGAAAATTAAGCAGTATATCGCAGAACGCTATATACTTCCTACTCAATCACCAAATAGAAAATTATAAGGATATAACTTTTACAAGAAGCTATTTTTTGATTTTTAAGCTTAATACGTAATGGGTATATCTCTCAAACAAGATGTATCCTTTATTTACTATTAGAATAGATTTATCATGAAGGTATCAATCATCACATCATGCTTCAACCGTGTCTCCACAATAGAAGGAGCAATAAAAAGCGTTTTGAAGCAAGACTATCCGGAGATAGAGTATATCATTGTGGATGGGGCATCCAAAGATGGTACACTGGATGTTATAAAAAAATATAATGAATTGACTCACAATAGCCATTTTGTTAAAACCAATCCACGGTTTTCTTTTCGATACATTTCAGAGCCTGACCATGGAATGTATGAAGGAATAAATAAAGGACTTCGAATGGCAACTGGTAATGTTATCGGGTTAGTTCATTCTGATGACTTCTTGTACAGTGAGCATACAATTAGAGATTTAGTGGATGAGTTTAAACGTACTGGTGCAGATTTCGTATATGGTGATGGCTTATATGTAAATTCTCTAAATACACAGAAAATAATTCGCAACTGGATAGGTGGCGACTATCGCCTTTGGAAGGTTAAGCATGGTTGGTTACCATTACACCCGACCTGTTACATTAAAAGATCAGTAATGGAAAAAAGAGGCTTTTACAATGAAACTTATAAAATTGCCGCTGATTCAGATCTGCTGTTCCGGTATCTTTTAGTTGGAGATCTGTCGGTCGCCTATCTTCATGAATATATAGTGCGTATGCGTATGGGCGGTCTAAGTACTGATAATGCCAAGAGAAAACAGATGTGGAAAGAAGATATCCGAATGTATCGTTCACATGGCTTGAACCCAGTAATTACTAAGATAGAGAAAATGATGTGGAAAATACCGCAGTTTATCAGAAAATAAAATTTATTTGTTATGAGAAAGAAGATCTTATTAAGTTTTATTCTTGTTCTGGCTATTGTTTTCGTAGGTGGAGAAGTTGCCTTAAGAAAATTTCTTGGCATGTGCCATGCTCCTCTGTTTTATGCGAGCAACAAATATGAGTATATGGTAGAGCCAAATCAGTCGGGATACCGGTTTGGGCACTATTATTTCTTTAATGCATATTCCCAACGCTCGGCAAATCCTAACTATTCCAAACCTATTATCTTAGGACTTGGAGACTCTGTGCTGTGGGGTGGGGTAATGGTAGATCAAAATGACATTGCCACATCACTGTTTACAAAAGAGACGGGAATCCAAATGTTGAATATCTCAGCAGGGAGTTGGGGACCGGACAATTGTGCAGCCTATTTGAAAGATAAAGGATTTTTCCATGCGAGGGCTATGTTTTTGGTAGTTAGTAGCCATGATTCCCATGATAACATGGATTTTGAACCTGTGGTAGGAAAAATGGAATCTTATCCGGATAAACAATATAAACTGGCATGGGCTGAATTGATTGAAAGATATATTATTCCGCGTGTCTTTCCTTCGAACAAGAAACTCGATGTAGATGAAGAAGTAAATTTTGGTATCCAGAAGAATGGTAAGATCTTTAATCCTGGATTTACTGAATTAAAAAATATGGCTGACAGTTTGCATATTCCTTTTATTGTTTACTTGCATGCTGAAACATCAGAGGTAAAACGGAAAAAATACAACTCACAAGGTCTAGAGATTATTCATTGGGCTAAATTGAATCATGTAAGACTAATTCGGGAATTAAATTATCACTTGCCTTTGTCCTGCTATAGAGACAATATACATTTCAATAAAATTGGGCAACGTCTATTTGCCACTATTATGGAAAAGGGTCTGAAGTCTTTAGATAATTCCATCATGCATCAAAAGTGAAAAGTTGATGTCATGTTGAAAGGATGAAAAATAGAATTTCGTATTCAATAAAAAGCGTAATCGTCCAAAACAGGCATCTTGCAAGAACCCTTAATAAATGTTGCGCTGTACTTACATATAAGATTTAATAATTATGGTGAGTACGATAGATTTTTCAAAACTGCTCTTGCTGTATAAGACGGAGGAAAAGAACATGATCATAGTCAATTGGTATGGATTAAATTCTCTTAGATTTTATCTGTGACTCAAAATAAGTGACACTCTAGAGTGCCTTGTTTATAGGGAGTGGATATCAATTGGACACAAACATATAAGTAAGTATGATTAGGTGAAGATCGCTGAAAAGATCATGGAAATGTATAAGGGATGTTGTAATAGTTCTGCCCATGAGTTTTTTCGTGGCTATGTTGATGGTGTGTTAAAAATGAAG
>DOXU01000128.1 GCA_003518885.1 Oscillospiraceae bacterium | reverse complement strand
TGCGCACGGATGGTACTCTCACGGCGGTTCTGGGTGTGGACTATCCGGTGGTGGTAACAACGCACGACGCCATTCTTATCACGAAAAAAGACCGGGCGCAGGATGTTAACACCCTTGTGCAGCGGCTGAAACAGAACAAATCCCCCGAGGCCGATACCCACCAGATGACCTACCGCCCCTGGGGGCACTACGAAGCCCTGACGCAGGGACATCGTTTTCAGGTCAAAAAGATCGTTGTCAAACCCGGGCAAAAACTGTCCTTGCAAAAACACTACCACCGGGCCGAGCATTGGGTTGTGGTGGAAGGCACAGCACTTGTCACACGTGGTGAGGAACAGATGCTTGTGCGCGAGAACGAGAGCATTTACCTGCCACTGGGTGACCTGCACAGGCTGGAAAACCCCGGCCATATCACCCTCACCCTGATTGAAGTACAGTCAGGGTCGTATCTGGGAGAGGATGATATTGTGCGGATCGGGGATATTTATAGCCGCCAGTAATCAGGATGGTTCAGCCCGCCCTTCGACTGCCAGCACACTTGCGTTGGCAGTCGAAGGAGTGCGTTCCCCACGAACCCGCCAACTCTTCAGTGCCTCTCCACACCGGCGAGCACTACAATCGACCCCATTTTGGGAATTGATCTTTAATAATTTGCCTCTAGCCTATACCAAATTATTATCAGACCTAGCTAACCGACACTGAGGATTCTCAATGAAAACCTGCCTCATCACTGGCATCACCGGGCAAGACGGTGCCTATCTTGCAAAACTTTTGCTGGACAAGGGCTACCGCGTAGTCGGTTTATTGCGCCGCTGCGCCCTTCCGATATACCCCGTGCCGTTGGCAATGCAGCCCGTGCACGGACGATGCTGAACTGGCAACCGACCATTCCATGGGAAAAGACAGTGACTGATGTGCTGGATGATTGGCGTGAACGTATTGTTTACGAAGAATCCTGAATGCTAACTATGAATTCCAACAACCGTAAGCTTTACCTTTGAATAGTCACAAAAAGACAAGCGCGTTTCTTAGATAAGAATTTGAAAGATTGAAATATGTTTGGATGCTTAAGGTTGCTCCTCGCTTTTCTTGTAGCCCTTTGTCATTTACACGTTCGTTTTTATGGTTTTGATGAAGGACAAATTGCAGTTATTTTATTTTATATTTTATCTGGATACGTCATGACTGCACTAATACGAAAATATTACACTAATTTTGAAAGTGTTCCATCATTTTATGTAGATCGCCTCTGCCGTCTATACCCACAATTTATATTTTGGCTAGTATTCACCTCTTTTTTAATATTTTATTTTGGCTATCGTGGATTTTTTATTACAGATCCACATTTACGCTATCTTGTAAACTCTATTTTAATTCTGCCCCTCGGTTTTCAAAACCTTACACAGTTTTTGATCTTACCTCAAACATGGTCTCTTGGCATCGAAGAAGCATTTTATATAATAATACCATTTATTATTCTCTATAAATGTCAAAAAATTGTATTTTTTATAAGTTTCTCCCTTTATCTCATATCAGCGTTAACAAAAACAGACTATCTTTTTTCCACACCGTACGGCGTGGGTTCTTTTTCTCAAAATCTTTTCATTTTCCTAACAGGTTCAATTATTTTTGATTCTCGTAATACAATTACAAAACCAATTATGATTGCGCTGGCCGCAAGCGGAGTTCTTATCGCCATTAATGAATTGACGGGCTTCCAAATTCGATCACCATGTATGGAAATATGTATTGGATACATATTTGGTGTATTCGGTATAATATTTTTCTCACGCATGCGGAGAAACAAAGTAGATGATTTGTTAGGTGAATATTCTTATGGTGTATTCATGTGCCATTTCCCCATGATATTTGTTTTTGAAAAATATAGAGAATATTTATTTAATCCTGAATATAGCAATGAAAATTTGGTATTTTTTTTAATGATATGCTTCACAATGTCAGTCTTTTCTTTTCACTTTATGGAGCGCCCGTTCTTAAAAGCAAGACACCATTTGCGCCGGTTCATGCTTAAAGTAAAATATTAAGTAGGTGCGTAGTCCGTTAGTGCATAATACTTATAATTTGTTTTATAATGTGATGGCTTGATTTGCAGTCAATAGAAAATAATCAGGCCATCATACGTCCCCAGAAAACCACTTAAATGGCTTTCTTCTCAGTTGTAATCGGGTATGTTAGGGATAATAGTGTTCAAGCAAACTTTATTCCTACCCTTGCGGAATGAGCCTTGGGGTTAACCAACATAGTTCTATACAGGATGCTCTCGATGAAGCTTTATGTGGGTTCAAGAAACTATAAACTAGAAGGCTATGCGTCAGTCGATATTGATCCGGCATATAATCCTGATATTCTATGCGATATCACGAAGGGGATACCTTGCGAAACGGGTAGTATCGAAGAAGTCGTCGCAGGCCATGTGCTGGAACATCTTGAATGGCCAGACAGTTTCTGGACCTTAGCTGAATTTTCGCGCATCCTGCAAGTCGGCGGAATACTGAAGGTAGCCATCCCAGATATGGCCCTTCTCGCCCGTATGGCCCAATCAGGGGACAGTGCTTTTCATGCAATCGGTCTAACTGTCTGACCGAAAATGAGTTGAGTGATTT
>DOXU01000102.1 GCA_003518885.1 Oscillospiraceae bacterium | reverse complement strand
GTTTACGATTGCTGGTCATTATAATTATCCAGCAGCACTTACCGTGTTTATGTCACAGGACTCTTTCAATGATACCTTTGGCTACAATACTGACTATTTCAGCGGTTATTTCTCAAATAAAAAGCTGACGGATATCAATGATACCTACATTGCTTCCGTGATTACATCTGACGATCTGACTGTTGTTGCAGACCAGCTTGATGATTCCATGGGCTTTATGTTCCCTATGCTCTGTGGTTTCTCGGCAATCCTGTATATACTTTTGATGTATCTGTTGGCAAAATTGATTGTTGAAAAAAATGCACAGGCAATTTCTATGGTGAAAATTCTTGGATTCAACAATAAAGAAGCTGGAACGCTCTATAATACTGCTACAACGATTGTGGTCGGTTTGTCTCTTATCATCAGTTTACCGCTCTCCTGCTTTATCATGAAGAAGATATATTATGTTTTCATGAAAGAAATAAACGGATGGCTCACCTTCTATATTGCGCCGTGGATTTATCCGGCTATGCTCGGGATAGGCGTTGTGTGCTATCTGCTTGTATATCTGATTCAGATGAAGAAAGTACGCAAAATTCCGATGTCACAGGCACTCAAAAATATGGAGTAAAGAAAGAATGGATTTGTGACACAGAAATATTTATTTGAAACGTCTATGCTCAATTACAATTCATCGGAAATACAAACTCTTGTCGCAAAACGCAGTTGGCGTGAGTTGGATGATTTTAATAAAATTCAAGCAATTTATAATTTTGTGCGCGATGAAATCCTGTTTGGCTATAATGTCAGCGATTCCGTTGTTGCATCACGGGTACTCTCCGATGGTTACGGACAATGCAACACAAAAAGAACACTGCTTATGGCGTTACTTCGATCAGTAGATATTCCTTGCCGAATTCATGGCTTTACCATAGACAAGAGACTGCAAAAAGGCACCATGACCTGATTTGTTTATAAAAGCGCACCACAAAATATTTTTCATAATTGGGTCGAGGTTTTCTATAATTGATAATAAAATTGAAGTCTTTTCGGTCACGCGCCTTTATACTTACGCGACCAGTTTTCTTCAGGATAGGCGGCAGAATATTCTGTATTTAACAGCAGAAAGGTCAGAAGACGGAACCCGTACATTTCAAATTGTTCCCGGGCAGCCATTTCAAACTGCTATTGTTGATGTAAATTTCCTTTCAAAGCCATAATATATTCTTGACTTTCCTCGGAGTATCCTATTGATGTATCGCTGTGTCCTATGTCAAATTCAAGTTAAAAAGCTCAAAATTTTGTTGAGAAGTATTGTGGTAATAATTAATTAGGCCTTATTTACGCGACGCTTTAAAGCCGTATAATCTGAACACAGCAGAAGGCACCGTATTGTTATCCTTATATGGGAAAAACGAAGCCAGATCATGAATTCAATTCAAGAGCATGGCTGCCATACATAGGATCAGATTATTGATGAGTTGCACTATGACCGAGGCGTCATGACGCGTACAATGAAGGGACTAGAGCAAAAGGAGTATATTTTACGCTCAAGCAATCCCAATGACTGTCGTTCTTACATCTTTTCTTTAACAAAAAAGCACTGGACTTTAAACCTATACTTGTTGACATTCTTGATAAGTGGAATATATTGTTACTTGAAGAGATCAATTTCGATCTCCTGAAAACAATTGAAAATGCGCTTTCAATTATGCCAACAAATGCCATAAAGCACAGTTACGGATCACTATCATGTTTATTGTTTTTCTCGCTAAGGCACATATTTTAAAATCGATGAGGTGAAACCATGCAAAAAAATAGTTCTGCCGCCTTAAAGCTACTCAAAACAATATTATGGATTTATATTATTTTATGCATCATCATCGCCGGCATCAATTATGGATATGCAAGCAAAGCTCCCAAAAACATTGCACAAATAATCACTTGGATTTGGTTAATCTATGAAAATTGGATAAAAACCCTCTTTATCGTAATCTGCTCATTTTTAACCATAAAAATAATTGGATGTTCCAAACGAACAACGATGAGAAAACGAAACCTTATTGGCTTTATCGTCGCTGCTTTAATTGTACATATTATTACGCCAATAATTACTAATAACTACGAGCTGTATTTTTATGCCATGCCACTGCCATGGACAACGACGCCGCTGCAATTGCTTGATAGAAATTCAGCTTTGCATCAAAGTACAATCACAGCCTGGGGGCCTAACGGCATTTTATCCGCTTTAATCTTTTTTATCTGTATCAGCATTGTTGTCCTGATTGGAACACTTCTGTTTGGGCGGAGGTTCCAGTGTTCATCCATCTGCCTTTTCAACGGATTTGCCGCAGAAGTGTTTGAACCGGCTATCCCGCTGATCGGAAAGCGAAAAAAAGTCGGGCCGAAAGCTCTACGAATCCTGTCTATACTCAGATGGGTTTTTCTATCTGCCGCTTTATTTTTTATGTTTTATTGGATTTTTTATATGCCCGGAATTATTATACCGGGTAATTTTGCTACTATAACAAAAATAGAATCGTACAAATACCTTGCCGGGGAACTCTTGATGATGATGTTTTTCTGGATTGCTTTCATCGGAAGAGGCTACTGCTATTTCTGCCCTCTGGGAACGGTATTGAGTTTATTTGGAAAAATTGCAGGGCAAAAAATCAAAACCGACAATACCAAATGTGTAAGCTGCAATAAGTGCAATGATGTTTGCCCAATGTCGATTGATATCAGCGGGAAAGCCATCAACGGAGTACCGGTTCAGAATATCAGATGTATCGGGTGTGGCC
>DOXU01000190.1 GCA_003518885.1 Oscillospiraceae bacterium | reverse complement strand
AGATATCCAGCATGAGAAAGAATTGAAACAGCAAATTGAAAAAGTAAAAAGGGAAATCGAAGAGGCAGAGCGCCGGTATGATTTAGAAAAATTGGCAGTTCTCAAAAATGGTAAACTTCCCGAATTGGAAAAAGAACTAGAAGAGGAAAAGAAACGGGTGGAATCCTCTGGTCATCATTTTCTTAAAGAAGAAGTCACCGAGGAGGAAATTGCACAGATTGTCGGGAAATGGACAGGAATCCCGGTCACACGTCTGGTAGAAGGTGAACGCCAAAAGCTCATGCATCTGGATGATACACTTCATAAACGGGTGATTGGGCAAAACCAGGCGGTAGAGGCCGTATGTGATGCAGTTATTCGCGCTCGTTCTGGCTTAAAAGATCCGACTAAGCCCATTGGTTCCTTCCTTTTCCTGGGCCCGACTGGTGTTGGTAAAACAGAGCTGGCGAAGGCTTTGTCCGAGTCTCTATTTGATACAGAGAATAACGTTGTTCGTATCGATATGTCCGAGTACATGGAAAAATTTGCTGTTGCTCGCTTGATTGGAGCGCCTCCGGGATATGTTGGTTATGAAGAAGGCGGGCAATTGACAGAAGCTGTTCGTCGTAAACCGTATTGTGTTATTTTATTCGATGAGATTGAAAAGGCACATCCGGATGTATTCAATATCTTACTTCAACTTTTGGACGATGGACGCTTGACAGATAGCCAAGGCCACACGGTCGATTTTAAAAATACAGTAGTCATCATGACTTCTAACTTGGGCAGTCAATATCTGTTGGATGGGGTGCATGATGATGGCAGTATCGCTAAAGAGGCAGAAGATGCCGTTCAAAGAGAGCTACGGCAGCACTTTAAACCGGAATTTTTAAATCGGATTGACGAAATTGTCTTGTTTAAGCCACTTCAAAAAGATGAAATCGTGCACATCATTGATCTCGCATTGAATGAAATTCAAAAACGAATGGATGAACATCGTTGGAAATTGGTGGTTTCGGATGAAGCCAAACAGTTTATGGCGGATAGCTCTTATACACCTGCGTATGGTGCACGTCCAGTAAAGCGGTTTATGCAAAAATATGTGGAAACGGCCCTGGGCAAAAAGATTGTATCTGGTAGTGTGATAGATGGAGATACAATTCATGTCGATCTGAAGGATGGAAAATTAGCCATTACAGTGGAACATTCTGCATTGGTTTCACACGACAATGCTTCCTAATCTGTTCCCTGATTAAATAGAAAAGCACTCTGTTGGAAAACCCAACAGAGTGCTTTTTGTATTTTATTTATCGATTAGACCGAGCCATTCATTTTGCCGAATGCCTTTGTATAAGCGGCAGGGAATTCGTTATTTACGCTTTGTACGTCATCGGTGAAAGCAATGTCTGCTTTGGAGACAGCAGGAAGAGCATCAGCTTTTTCTTGGGTATCGACCAATGTCCCGGGGGCGACAATACGGCCAGCAGGAACATGAACGCCGTTGATTACGGCGGCATGGTGCGAAACAATACTGCCTTCGCCAATCTCCGCATTCAAGACCAAAGAGCCAAAGCCCACAAAGCTGTGATTGTCCAGTGCACAAGGACCATGTACAATGCAGCCATGTCCCAAGCTGACATGTTCGNNGAGTAAGCTTGTCCGTTGCGCGTTACGGTTTTGCCTGCCAGGCCATGAACGATTGCCCCGTCCTGAAGGTTCGTATTGGCACCGATCAAAAATGGAGTGCCCTCGTCTGCACGTATCGTCACATGAGGAGCGAGAAAGACATTTTCACAGATTGTTACGTTGCCCATTACACAGGCAAATGGACCGATATAGGCACTGGGATGGATCTGTGGCACAGCACTTTGCTGGCAATGCGGTGTGGAGGGGTTGGGCCCCACATAATACAGATTTTGTTGAAATAAGGGTTTGTTTTTTGGATCTTGCGATAAAGACATTGGATTTTTTCCTCCCAATTATAGCAATAACACCGGTGTCACAAGAAAATGACACTGATTTTATTTTTGCATAGGCCGCCCTAAAAGTCAAGTAAGAGACTGAAAGATCGGACATTAATAGTTTAATTGCAGAGTGTCCAGCATGTCTGTATCGTTGGTTACGGATTGTCCTTGTTCGGTTAAATAATTGCCAATTAACATACCATTTAAACCGGAGAGCAAACCCAGTGGTTGTAATTCTTTTAGTCCTCTTTCTCGGCCTCCAGCAAATCGTATATTTTGTTTGGGAAGAATGAAACGCAAGATGGCAAAGGTTTTCAGGGTTTCTAACGGGTTGAGGACGGGCCTGTTCTCCATCCGTGTGCCAGAAATGGGGCTTAAAATGTTGACCGGAATAGCATCTACTTGTAACTCCTTGAGTAAAAAGGCGTGTTCAATTCGTTGGGCCATGGTTTCTCCCATGCCAATAATCATACCAGAACAGACCTCCATACCAGCTTGCTTTGCATAGCGGATGGTGTCAACACGTTCGTTGTATCCGTGCGTTGTGACCACATTAGAATAAAAACTACGGGCTGTTTCCAGATTGTGATTATAACGTTCCACGCCCACTTTCTTTAAGGCTTGCGCGGCCTCTGGAGTTAAGGTGCCCAGGCAGGCGCAAAGTTTGAGAGAAGTCTTTTCCCGCATTTTTTGAAATGCACGGAGAATAGTTTTGAAGTCTTCCTCTTTACCGGTGTAGCCCAATCCACTGGTAGCAATATCACAATGTTTGGCACCGGCTTCCTCACGTTGCAGCGCAGTATTTACGATTTTTTCTTCATCCAAAAGTGGATGGCAGGAAATGTTGGTTTTATGATGTGCCGATTGCGCACAAAAAGCACAGTCTTCAGTACAATTGCCTGATTTGGCATTGATAACAGAGCAAAGATCGACGGTATCACCAGTGAAGGTTTCCCGAATTTTGTTGGCGAAAGCGCAAAGTAAAAATAGATCCGCTTTTTTTGCATGAGAAAGGGAAAGAGCTTCTTCTGCGTTGATTTCGGAGCCGGTTAAAACTTTTTCTGCACAGTCTATAATCTCTTGTTTCATGCTTCTCTCCTTAAAAGATGACTTTTTTCCAAAATGGGGATAATTCGCTTGCTAAATAAAGAAACTAAAATAATCTTTATCATATCACCTGGGATAAAAACAATACAACCGGTTAGAATAGTAGTCCATAAGTCAAGCGGTGTATGCGCGATTTGATGTAGGATAAAATACATATAAGG
>DOXU01000037.1 GCA_003518885.1 Oscillospiraceae bacterium | reverse complement strand
TTGATAGGACGTATGTGCACATAGCAATGCACCTAATGCATGACCGCCATCCAAATTTCTAACAGGCAGTAAATTAAAAATACCTAAAAACAAGCTCATTGAAAAGATTGCTTCTGCTGGAAATGTCCATATATCGCATTTCCAGCAAACCCATGAACCTAAACAAAGAAAAAAATTCGCTAATATGCCCGCCATTGCTATAATCATTTCTTGCTTATATGAAAGACATTTTGTATGATCCGTGACAATATCAACACCAAACAGACGACAATCGATTCTTTTAACTCGCACATGATATGCATTCAATGCCAAAAAGTGTCCCAATTCATGGACGGCTGCACAAAAAAAGGCTAATGCAGACAACCCGCTGGAATCCAGAGTAAGTGTACATGTTATAAACATCAAAAAATACACACTAAATGTTAGCCTACAAGATTTCATAATTATTACCACTATCACTTATCACTTTATAGAATAATAAATTTGTATTGTTTTCAATTCATTCTATTGCTCTATTTTACCGATACAGCTTGTGATGATAGTGCGGCCTTATTATTGGATGATGATGCAAACGTTTCTCGGACATTGGCATTCACTTTCATATTTTTCAAATAAGCCATTGCTTCGGATGCATCATGTTTTAGATCTTCCCGCCTAATATTGGTATTTAAAATTGATGTTACTTTTCGTTGTGCAACTGTTTCTCCCATCCGATTTTTAGGCAACATGTGCACCATCACAATAACAGCTATTAAAGAAAGGATACAAATAACAATTTGTGCTCCAATCAATGGTGCGGATTTCTTTGATTCCGCATTCGGGTGCTTAGAATTATGCCCATATCTCCTATTTTCACGCATACTTTCTCTTGTATAAGGTCGATTTTCATATTCATATTCGCGTTGATCTCTGTTCTCCTCCATAATAACTACTATCCCCTTTCAATAACATCAAGTGCACCCCAGCACACCCTACATGTATATGTCATCAGAGGATAGGATAGTCCCAGAAAAAACAAAGATCATCTTGTTAGATGGGCAACTCCCCCATGCACAAACTCGACAAGCGCACTAGGAGAAAGAATTACCTGGATTCCACGGTGCCCACCACTTATACCGATTTTATCATACTTTTCTGCGCTCTTATCAACAAACACAGGATAGGCCTTTTTCATTCCGATTGGTGAACATCCTCCACGAATATAGCCTGTTAGCGCAGGAAGCTCCTTTACATGAATAAGCTCCACCCGTTTTTCCTTTGCTGCTACAGCTGCTGCTTTCAGATCCAATTCTTTTCCTACCGGAATACAAAAAACAAGCAAATTCCGTGGCCCTGTTCTAGCAACTAGTGTTTTAAAACACTGTTCTTGGGAAATTGTTTTAATCTGCGCGGCTGCATGAAGACCGTCCAAATTGTCCTTATCATATTGATATTCCTCTGTCTCATAAAAAATTTTTGCTCGATCCAGCATACGCATAACATTTGTTTTTATCATAATTCCACTTCTTTAATTCTGCATTATTCGACTTCATTATACCACGAATTTCGCATTTTGAATAAAAAATAGATATGGACCAATTTTATTTGGCTCATATCTAAAATAAAAAATTTATTTCTGGTCAAAATGAAAAGGAAAGTCTCTTGTAATTAAATAATCACGACCGTCTGATATGCCACTTTGCGCATCCTCTTTATCCAAAAGATCTCCCAAAAGCCTACGATTTTGCTCTGCTATCCCTCCAGAAGATCCCCCACTTTTTGGAGAATTACCTTTTGACGGATTATCTTGATGTACAACGTTCCTCTTTGTAGCGACCGGATGATGAGATGATACCGATTGAATTACCGGATAAATAGGTGTTTCACTTGCTTGTTTACTGTCTGCAGCCTGATCGGAGGCCATCGCATCCCAAACAGATTGGGATACCGGATGTAGCGGATGTTCCTTCAAATTTGATGTTGATAAAGCTGAAGAGGACTCTTGTTGTGGAGAATTTGATCCTGCTTTTTTTTCTTGTATGTTTTCAGACTCCCCTTTTGCCATCTTTGTATTCTCGGAAACAATTGTCTTCTTTGCACTCATATCAGAAGACGCTTTATGATCATTATGTATTAACTGTTCCGCATCCAAAACCTCATTATCATCATATTGGACAGAATCGACAGAATGACTCATCCTCTCATCCTTGGAAGAATCTAACTCTACCGAAGATAAATTTGGCTTTAATATCGTCGCCTTTGGATTTTGTTTTGCTTGCTCAGACTTTCGATCACTTTTTTCCTCTGATAATTCTTTCACAGACCAATTTGCCAAAACAGCATTTCCTTTTTTATCTGCCTCTTGCAAGGCGCGAAAGGCACGAAATATTTCCATAATATTATGCCCTATCAGATATGGGTAAATCATAATTGCTCGGATGTTCCCCTGCCCGTCAATAATAAAAGCTCCACGTATTGGACGAGTTGCCCCTTCTGAAAGAATTCCATATTTCTTCGAAATAACGCCGCCGTCATCCGCCATCAATGGAATCTGAGAAATATTATTATCAGGAAATTTTTGTTCCAATTCGTTCACCCACGCCTGATGCGCCTCATTAGAATCTGGAGAAAAAACAAGCAATTCGGCATTATTTTTCTTAAACGTATCCTGCATCTTAGAAAGTGCACAAATCTCACTTTCAACTACAGGATCAAATGCCCCCGGTCCACTCATTAGAATCATCCACTTCCCCTGAAAATCTCCTGGACAGCGAATTCACCCG
>DOXU01000034.1 GCA_003518885.1 Oscillospiraceae bacterium | reverse complement strand
TCTGTTCGCCGCTTCCCCTGCGCACATTCTGGATGTGTCCTTTGCTATAGAGGGAAGCATTTGAAGTGTTTACGAAGTTGCTGGGGTGATTGTCCGTAATGGGCTTTCCTTCAAAGGAGGCCAGTGTGGCAGCAGCGAACACATCCTCTGGCTCTCGATAAACGGGAATCATTCCATCCCTATCCGTGTACTCTTCGGCATTCTCGATTTGAATTTCTTCGGGTAAGTACCTTTGTGTACCTGTTCTTGCAATGGGAACATCCATGCAAATCAAGTAGCCCTCACCTGTCTTTACCAGATGGGGGCTAAGTTTAGAACCGAAATAATTCAATTTTTTCTCCTTCCCTCTAAAATGATCAGCCGCCGCCTTACTGGGCTGTGTTTAGCGGAATTTATCAGCTATATTGCTCTATTGTTTCGTAAGGGTTTGGAATCTTACCAAATTGCTTCTCAAAGTCTCTCTTATTTATCCGGGTAATTCTTCCGGCACTATGAACGCGCATAGGCCACTGAATTAGGCTCCATTCAATAACTGGTTCTGCATAGCAACGGCAATTGTAGATATTGCCCGGTGAATAGGCGCCACGGTCAGCCTTGCCCGCAAGTAGTTCAGGATGGGGGTTATCACTGAACCGACATAACACGCCATCAAGAATACGGTGGGCACTCCTTACGCGCTGATCTTCGCAGGTGTGCCAAATATACCAATCGACTCCAATGGATTCCGCACGTGCCTGTGTTAAGGCGGCGTGTGCTTTTGCTGTTTCTGTGCGGCTGATTAGTTTGGCGTGTTTTTCTGTAAGACCTGCAGTAAGCCCTTTGAATTTATCTGCCGTGTAAGTGTTGCGGTTATCCGCATAGGCCTTTGAAGCGGTGAACTGAACAAGCTCTTTTGCCGCTGTTTGTGGAATAGATTTAATGTACTGTGCGTTACTTTCAATTAATTCTTGCACACGGTCGCCTACGGGGCCTCGCAGAGTCTTTTGTAAAGCATTGTACATACGTTGGCCTTGACTAGATTTAGCCGCTGCCTGTCTCCAGGTGCGGGCATTCTCTTCTTGCAGACCAGTAACAAAGGTGTACGCGTAGCGATTCGCCCAACGGTCTAACTCTTTTGATTTTGCGATGGTTTCCAGATGATTGAGAATTTGGGGAAGGTCATCGTCCTTATCGATTAGGTGGAGAATAAACCTTCTAAGTTTTTTGAGCGCCTTTAGATATCGCTTCTCTTGCTTCTTTCTTACTTCCCACGCTGTAAATTTCATTGTCTCCCTCTAAAAATGGGCATGAAAAAACCGCCATGCAGGCGGTAAGGCTTAATTAATTGATTCGAATTTTTTCTTTTGTTATTCGGCCAATTCGACTTCATCTCTTCGAACAGAAACTGTAGCAATATCACAATTGTAAATACTATCAGGGTCTGGAAATTCAACTAGGAAATATCCTTCCACATAGTCCTCGACGATTACTCCAATGCTTCCTTTTACCAAATTTTTGGATGGATCATCATAATACCTCATTTTTTTTCTTGTTTCCTCATCATCTGCGGCATATTTGTTTGTTAAAAGCCGAACGAGGTCATATTGTTTCATTTCCTTTCCTCCTTACTTCTTGTAAACCCGGCTGCCGGTGTCGCTAAGGTTATTAAACCATTGTCACGTTCCATCCACCCTGATTTGATGTAGCTTGTTTTTCCTTTTGCTGAACCGATTCCGTGCAGTTCAATTTCTATATTTACCCGTTGCCCGTGTTTATCGTAATCACCCAATGAGTATAATCCGTTTTTATATTTTAATTTTGCTTGTTCTATATAGATGTTGGCCAATTTTTCAGAATCCTGTATATTGTATCCTAAATGCTCAAAAATGGGTTGCTTCCCCTTCTTGTTTCTAAAAACAAATTCGGAAAACTTCCTGACATCCGCCGTTGCTTTTGCATTGGGATGACAAATGATTTTTCCATGGTCATCCGATTTAGAATAACTTCCATTATTTTGATTATACTGCTTTTTATCTCTTTTCTCAAGAGAATTTGACTCTTTTGTTTGGCTATTTAAGAAACGGTCTTCTTTTTACTTTCTTGTTCGTCGGGGTCTTTTTTTACATCTTCCTTAGCTTTATTTCCTGGTTTAGCACTAAACTGTCCAGCATTCTTATTGTTGCCACCTCTTGGGTGGTCATTTTCTTCCCAAGAATCCTTTGCAAACATAGTTGAAGAGGTAGGCTCTTGCTCTAACGTCTGCCCTAGCTGTTCTAGTTCATCCATGCCCGGTGCGCCGCCGGTCTCCTCTTCCTTTTCCGCCTGCTCGACATCTTCATCTGTTATATTCGTAAATACGTCGGTATTTCGCCCAATTTCTTGCAGCTCTTTCAAGGCGACGGGACGTGTTAGCAGCCCAGAGGTAAACAAGTCATTGATTGTGCTTGCTTTCTTTTGCACAATATCAGCGGTTTCTTCCTCGCTCTTACTGCGTGGAGAACTGAATTGAAAATCAATATCATCTGGCACTTCGCCAAACTCTGACATGAAGATAACGGGAAGCAACTTGTCTAATACAGGCCGCAAGTAAGTTTCTTGCTTTTGCCCAACCATATCATAATAGTTTTGCAAGTCGCTTTCACCGGTCGCGTTCTCCCCGGCTGGGGAACGTCCAAACAGTTTAGTTGCAGGGATATTGGAGGCACCGGAAACGTCCAGCATAAAACTCTCATAAATAGAGTTGAGCCCTTCAAAGCTGTTGTTCTGAATGGTGCTGAACTCGTCGTCCGGGCCCAACACCCACGTAGAAAAGTTATTGATAAACTGGTCCATCGCTTCAATAGTCTCGTACACGGCAGCCTTCGCCCGCGAGTCACCAAGGGACAGCCCTTGCCCAATTTGATCGG
>DOXU01000234.1 GCA_003518885.1 Oscillospiraceae bacterium | reverse complement strand
ACACTATTGCCCATAGTGTATCAGGGCGGGCATTGCGAACCCTGATATGTTACAGATTTTGTTGTATCGTAGCGGATTTCGCTCTGCTTATGCCCACAACGAAGTGCTCCAGAAGGCGTCCTTGAGCGGCAAGTGCCAACTGGCTGTAGCGAGGTGTTTTTATACAATATATCAAGTTCTTATTATCTTACCTATGCCAGACCTATTTGTTGTTAATTTTTCTTCAAGTTTACTTATAATTAGTTTGGGAAATTCTGATCCCTTTGCCGCCTGATCACTTGCCCCAAGCTGCTCATAAAGTATCCACACTTCGCCAATTGCCTCTTCTATATCATTATTGGTAATAGACTTTACATCCAAGCTAGCAATACTTATCGCATTTAGCGGTGCATGTTTTGCTGCAACAGAAGCGATCCAAAGCAACACATAGAAACGAAGGTTAGTACGATCTCGCGCTCTAAGATCTGTACGCGCTCTAATGACTCGATCTACATGTCCAATCAATAAAGCTGCATTAGAATATAGTGCAATAGGCATTTTTTGGGAAAAAACTTTTCCATAATCCGTGTCCTTCTTAATCAAAGTAGAAGGACGTGCGCGAGCAGCATCAGGACGACTCAAGAGAAGCGTCATTACTGACTGAGCCATGAGTGATATACTAACAATACGCTCTGCAGACTTTCCTTCGTTCTTATAAAAATTCTTACGACGATCGTAAAATAATCCAACAGCCTTTAATGCTTCTTCTATGTCTCTTTGTATCTTATCTGTGGCTCTTAGTGTTGCAGGCTGAATATAATTTTGGCTATTTGTAGCCTTTATTATTTTATCACGTGTCTCTTCGTCTTCTGAAGAAATTATTTTCACCATTACGCTTCGGAGATCATCAGACTGTTCACGAAAATGCTGCGCTATCTGTGTCGACGTTTGTAGCCCATTCACAATCTGTGGGTTCTCCACAGTTACTGTATCACCGTTAAGGCTGGCTTTAGTGCCGATTATAGTAACCCCGTTATTCATCCACCAAAAATCTACAGATTTTTCCTTATCTAGAGTATTAACTATTTCGGCATTCACTTCTGTATTTCCCTGAAAATCTCGAACATTTGACTCAAATAAGTCTGCCCTCACTCGTCCATCAGAGTGCTTTAGAAACGAAGCATAATATTTTAGAGGACTCAGAACTACCAAACTGTTTGCAGCATTGAAACTTTTACTTACTCGTAGTTCATAGGTGGTTTTTGGACGACGACGAGCAAGTTCTAAAAGGCGTCGTGCTCCTAGAAATTCTACGTTAACCTCAGCATCAGGAAATAGTTCTTTCGCAACACTTTCCAGTTCATCAGCTTTCAAACGAAGATTATTATGTACACTCGCATCAGCTTTCTGAGAAGCATAATGATAATGTATGTATAAAGATGGAAATTTCGAGGCTAGTCCTCGGTATGCCTTACGGAAATTATCCAGAGCGGCCTTCACTGCCTGATTATATTGAGAAAATTCATCATAATTTGCCGTGAGATTTAGAAGATGGCGAGAAATAGAAATAAGTTTATTGATTGGACCTTCACTAAACCCACCTGATGTTTTAGATTGAATTAAATGTAAATCAATTCGTACATCTCGTTTGAAAGGTGAAATATCCAAATCTTCAACTAACTATTCTCCATTTACAAATGAATACGCAGAATCAATACCACCATCATGCTCCCCATCAACTATTCCAGAATATATTTCTTCATATGAAAGGTCATATTCTTTTAGAACTTGCTCCGAGCAAAAAATTTCGAAATAATCTTGTGCTGAATAAGACGGATACAGTTCCTCTCTGCGTTGATTTAGAACATCATTTAGTAACTGTTGCGAATTATCAACTAATTTTTTCATTTAATTATCTTTCTGCATTTCTTATAAACAGGACATAAACAAATACATTTTAATCATAATATCAGTAATAATATTTTCTCCCTAATTCCACCCTTGTTTTATGTTCCAATCTTTTAGGTGCAAAAGTTAAATTGACAACTGATTTATTTATGCCTATTTTGCACCCAATGAGATGGTGCATGAAAAACACTCTGTGTGCAATAGCCGAAATTTCGCTGGGATATCCATTCCGAACAGGAATCAAAGCTATTCCCGGCGCGACAACAGCCGTAGTGCAGATGCGCGATACCTCCTGCACGGATGGCATAGACTGGCCTAGCTGCGTCCGCACGGAACTGCCGGGCAGACGGGAACCAGACTGGCTGAAGCGCGGCGATATCCTGTTTCCCACGCGTGGCAACCTGTCCTGCGCCACCTTGGTTGATGAAACCATTGGGGGCATCCAGGCCGTCGCCGCTCCGCACTTCTTTTTGCTGCGCGTGTCGCGTCCCGACGTGCTGCCTGCTTATCTGGCATGGTGGCTCAATCAGGAACCCGCACAACGCCATCTGGAACAGAACGCCCAGAGTTCCACCCTTGTGCGCAACATCGCCCGGCCAGTGCTGGAGACCACGCCCGTCGTGCTGCCTCCCCTGCCCCGACAGAAACAGATTGTGGGTCTGGCCAATGCCATGCAGCGCGAGGATGCGCTTCTGCACCGCCTGCGCCAGACCAACCAGCAGA
>DOXU01000238.1 GCA_003518885.1 Oscillospiraceae bacterium | reverse complement strand
CATTTGCGTGATCCAGGACAGACATGGAAAGAAACAATTGAGACCGGTGCAGCAGATGCATTGGCAGGTGGGGTAACTTCCGTTGCAGCCATGCCCAATACAACGCCGGTGGCGGATTCCCCTGCTGTTCTTGCTTATGAATTAAAGAAAGCGAAGCAAACAGGTGTGCATCTGTATCCGATCGCTGCAGTAAGTAAAGGGCAAAATGGTGAGGAACAGACGGATTTTAAAGCATTAGTAGAGTCAGGTGCGGTTGCTTTTTCGGATGATGGACACCCGGTAAAAGATGCCGCCCGGATGTTGAAAGCCATGTGTACTGCTTATGCGTTGGGTAAAAAGGTGATTTCTCATTGTGAGGATAAAAGTTTAGCTAAAAACGGAATTATGAGTGAAGAATCAGGTAGACGGCTGGGTTTTCCGGGTGTTCCGGCGGTGGCAGAAACGGTACAGGCTGCTAGAGAAATTGTACTTGCAGAAGCAGCGGGGGTTCCCGTCCATATTGCCCATGTAAGCAGTCGACATACAGTTGCCATCCTGCGAGATGCCAAAAAACGTGGTGTACCCGTTACCTGTGAAACATGCCCCCACTATTTTAGCTTGGATGATTCCCTTCTAAGCAAAAGGGACGCAGATTATCGAATGAATCCACCATTGCAAGGTAAAGAAGATGTGCGGGCCGTTATCGCAGGGTTAGTGGATGGAACGATTGACGCTATCGTGACAGACCATGCGCCACATGCCGCAGAGGAAAAAGCTGACTTTGAAAAGGCGCCAAATGGTGTGGTTGGCCTGGAAACTTCCCTCGCGGCTGGAGTTACTTATTTAGTCAAACCAGGTTATCTTACTTTGGCACAGCTAATTAAAAAAATGTCAACGGTTCCCGCTTCCCTGCTTGGCATTGATGCTGGGCACTTAACAATTGGCGCGCGGGCGGACTTAGTCCTATTTGATCCAGACAAGATTTGGACCGTTTATCCAGAAAAATTGCATTCGAAATCCCATAATACCCCTTATAAAAATAAGCAGCTTTATGGGAGTATCCAGTTTACGATATCGGATGGCAACGTCCGTTTTTCCAACTGTTGAAGGAGGGAAATTCATGTCGATGGAATTATTGCGACAGAAAATAGAGGATTGTAATAACCCAACCATTGTAGGATTAGATCCAGATTATCAAAAACTTCCAGAGTTCTTGAAAAAACAGGCCATAGAAAAATACGGAGAAACGTTGGAAGCAGCAGCCTTTGCGGTACAGATTTTCAATCATACCCTAATTGATGCTTTGTGTGATATTGTTCCGGCAGTTAAACCACAATATGCTTTTTATGAGCAATTGGGATGGTATGGAATGCGTATTTTGGCAGACACCATTTCTTATGCACACGAAAAAGGCATGTTTGTTTTGGCCGACGGAAAACGCGGAGATGTTGGGGCCACCATGCAAGCCTATGCGCACGCCCATTTGGGCGATGTGCAGGTGGGAACAAAAAAAATCGTACCATTTGGTGCGGATGCATTGACCGTAAATGCCTATTTGGGTAGCGATAGTCTTCTTCCTGTGTTGGAAGTTTGTAAGCAAAAGTCCAAATGTGTTTTTGTTCTGGCCAAAACTTCAAATCCCTCCTCTGGAGAAATACAGGATCTGACAGTTGAAAATGAACCACTGTATATGAAATTGGGCCATTTGTCTGAACGTTGGAGCAAAATGGCAGAAGATGGATTTGCTTCTTCCAATAGCCATGGGGATCGTTATGGAATGGTTGGAGTCGTGGCGGGAGCAACTTATCCGGTTCAGTTGTCAAAGTTACGTAAAGAGTTGCCGCGTACTTTCTTTTTAGTTCCCGGATATGGCATGCAAGGCGGTGTTGCACGAGATGTAGCCCCCGCCTTTGATAAAAACGGGGATGGGGCCATTGTGGCCAGTTCACGTTCTATCCTTTATGCATGGAAAAAAGAAGAGTGTGGCGAACAAGATTTTGCAGGAGCGGCCAGACGAGCGGCCCTGCGTATGCAGAATGATTTAAATACCGTACGCGGAAAAAGGTGACGGTTTGATTAAGTAAAACCACAATCCGGTAAGACGTGTTCATGAGGGAAAGGGAGATTCATATGGACAAGGCATACCTGTTATTGGCGGACGGGACGATATTTGAAGGCGTCTCTGTCGGTGCACAGGGAATCAGTGTTGGAGAAACGGTGTTTAACACCGGAATGACGGGCTACGAAGAAATACTGACGGATGCCTCTTATTATGGACAGATTGTTACGCAGACCTATCCACTGATTGGCAACTATGGAATCAATGATGAGGACAAAGAATCCATTCGGTCTTGGGTGCGTGGTTACATTGTAAGAGAAGCATGCGATGAGCCAAGTAATTATCGTTCGGCAGGTACGTTGGATGCTTTTTTAAAACAGCAAGGCGTTGTTGGGTTGGCCGGCATTGACACACGTCGTCTTACCCGTTTGCTACGTGAGCGTGGTGTAATGAATGGCGCCATTACAACAGATC
>DOXU01000061.1 GCA_003518885.1 Oscillospiraceae bacterium | reverse complement strand
AATATTTTTTAATCATATTAAGGATTTTGGGTGCTTTTTTGAGGAAAAGTACCATATCGGCCATTTTTGATGAGATTTTTCCTTTTCGATTTAAGAAGGTTGCTTGATCAATACAATCCTTTAGTAGTAATTCCATTTCTTTTAAATTTAATGGCGGATTTATGTGGATTTTATCAAACAAATTTTGTGCTAGTAATTGAGTATTGGTTACATTATCTACAGTGTAATCACTGACCGCCATGGAATGGATTACGGCGGATATGGATCTTGTCGTCAAGATGGTGTGTAACGTATCAATTGTTTGTTCAATTCCATGTACAAATTGCACGTTTACACAAGTTAAGTGTGGTCGGATCGCAGTGCGCTCACAAAGATAAGTAATGTGAATTTTATCATTATATTTATGTGCAAATGCTTCCGCAATTCGACAGCCGAGTTCACCGGTGGCATTATTGGTTACAGAACGAACAGTATCAATATCTTCAGAAATAGCACCTGATGTTATAACGATTTCCATTTCTATCATCCTCAAATTAAAGGCCTTTCCTAATTAAGATTAGTATACCCGTATCTCATAAAAACGTCAATTCCTGATAGAGTTTGCTTAATGAAGAGGAAAAACACTTGCCTTTTTGTGAAAAAAACGATATAATTAGTTGCAAATGCAATCTATTTGCAACTAATTATATCCAGGAGTGAATCATTTTATGAAACAGAGATATCCCATTGCATTGTTTTCCACCATAGCTTTGTCTGTAGCAATAGTTTTAACCTCTTGTAGTGGTCTCAAGTCATCTTCACAGTCTCAAACTCAAAACGGAAAAATAGCAGTAAGTGTTACTTTTGATGCTATGGCCGAATTTGCTAAAGCAGTTGGTGGTAATCATGTCTCTATAACGACAATTATACCGGATGGCACAGAACCGCATGATTTTGAACCCAAAGCTAAGGACATGGCAAAACTCACGACAGCGAAGGTTTTTATCTATAATGGTTTAGGAATGGAAAATTGGGCCTCTAAAGCGATATCATCTGCTAATAATTCTTCTCTTGTAACAGTCGATGCATCCAATGGGACAGTTCCACTTAAGGAGACCTCCGACGAAGATAACAAAGGCAAAAATGACCCTCATGTTTGGTTGAGTTTACAAGGAGCAGAAACCGAAGTAAATAATATTGGGGCCGGACTTGAAAAGGCCGATCCGGCGCATGCTTCTGATTATAAAAAAAATGTGCAAACATTTACCGAGAATCTTGAACAGCTAAGACAGGAATATATGACAAAATTTCAGTCGGCGCCAAGAAAAGATTTTGTTACAGGGCATGCAGCATTTGCCTATCTTTGTCGCGATTTTTCTTTGAAGCAAAATAGCGTAGAAGATGTTTTTGCAAGCGGAGAACCAAGCGCTTCAAGGCTTACCGATTTGATCCAATACTGCAAAGACAATCAAGTAAAAACCATTTTTTCAGAAAAAATGGTTAGCCCGGCAGTTTCCAATACATTGGCCAAAGAAGTTGGAGCAAAAGTAAAAACGATTTATACGATTGAAAGCAAAGAAGACAATAAGAGTTATCTCGAGCGCATAAAGCAAGATTTAGATGAAATTGATGCCGCATTGACAGAAAGCCGATAATTTTAAAATAAAATTTTATATAGATTTAAAAAGCTGCACTGAATAAATGGATTAGGTGCAGCTTTTTTCAGGCAGATTAGTTCTGTTCTATCAGGTATTAGTCAAATGATAAAACAAGTGGCCAATTTCGTCGGCAGTGCTTTCATTAGTTCTGCTTTTAGCTGTAATGATAATTTCGATGGCATTTTTTCCTCAATAAATAGGATATAACAATTACTTTCTAATATGTCGCTTTTTTGGCTTAAAATAACGTGACACAAATTCTATTTAAAAGCATTATCCGTGCTTATTTACCTACCAAATTTCATTGAAAAAGCAGGTTTTATTTCCAGTATGACAGGCAACACCGGTCTGAATGACGCGAATTAACAAAGTATCATTGTCGCAGTCACCGGTAATAGAAAGGACTTTTTGTACGTGCCCGGAGGTTTCCCCTTTATTCCAAAGTTGTTTTCTAGATCTGCTATAAAACCAAGTATAACCGGTTGCCAGTGTTTTCTGTAAAGATTCCTTATTCATATAGGCTAGCATGAGCACTTCCCCAGTCGAATCTTCCTGTACAATAGCAGGAATTAAAGGTCCCTTTTTAAAATATTTCTTTAAATCCATGATATTCCCCCAGAAATCATATTCGAGCCGAAATATGATGCTTTTGCAAATGCATTTTTACTTCTTGAATTGTCAATTCACCATAGTGAAAAAGGGAGGCTGCTAATGCAGCATCGGCCCCAGTTTTTTCAAACACGTCCGAAAAATGTTCCAGTTTTCCTGCACCACCTGATGCAATAACAGGAACATGTACACGCTGACAAATTGCTTGTGTCAATTCTAAGTCGAAGCCATTCTTGGTGCCATCAGCATCCATAGATGTTAATAAAATTTCTCCGCATCCTAGCTTTTCGATTTCGATGGCCCATTCTATAGCATCCAGTCCGGTAGGTACACGACCACCGTTGATTACTACTTCAAATCCATTGCCTACCTTTTTGCGACGTGCGTCAATGGCAACCACCACACATTGATTTCCAAATCGGTCCGCCGCACGAGAAATGATTTCTTTATCGCGAACAGCAGCAGAATTAATGGAAACTTTATCCGCACCTGCACGCAATATGGTCTTAAAATCATCTAGAGTACGAATGCCGCCGCCAACTGTAAGCGGTACAAATACCCTCTTCGCCGTTCTACGGACTACATCAGCCATTGTCTCCCGACCGTTACTCGTCGCC
>DOXU01000133.1 GCA_003518885.1 Oscillospiraceae bacterium | reverse complement strand
AAGTTCGGTTGATACTTGCTCAATTGCTGGGTGAAAAAGAGAAAATAGCGGATGAGGAATTTAAAAAGTATGCGGAGATCGCGATTAAGGCGAAGAACATTTCAAATTGTACCATTATACCGGTAGAAGAAGATTTATATGGAATGTATAGAGAGAGCTTTAATGAACAGGTTTGTTTATAAAGAAATAGAAAATGCGCATCGTCTAAATTGACGGTGCGCATTTTTGCCTTTAACAGGAAGATTTTATAGTTCTGCGCGAACAGCTTCTCCCATTTCTACTGTAGAAAGTAATTTAGATTCTCCACCTACACCGGCGATGTCGGGAGTGCGGAACCCCTTTTTCAGGACAGAAAGGACAGCTTCATCAATAGCGTTTGCCTCTTTCTGCAAATCAAAGGCATAGCGCAACATCATGCCTGCGGAAATAATGGTGGCAATCGGATTGGCCTTACCTTGCCCGGCAATGTCTGGTGCGGAACCATGGGTTGGTTCATAAAGGCCAAGACGGCCTTCGCCCAAGGAAGCGGAAGGTAGCATACCAATGGATCCAGTAATCATGCTGGCTTCATCAGAGAGAATATCACCAAACATGTTACTCGTGAGCAGCACATCAAATTGCGCAGGGTCACGCACCAACTGCATGGCAGCATTGTCTACCAGGATGTCCCGGCATTCTACATCCGGGTATTCATTGGCCAGGCGATGGATGACTTCTCTCCAAAGACGAGAGCTTTCCAATACATTGGCTTTGTCCACACTGGCAAGTTTGCCCTTACGTGCACGTGCAGCTTTAAAGGCTACCCGTGCGATGCGCTCAATCTCTTTTACAGAATAGCGCTCGGTGTCGTAAGCTTCTTCTCCATTTTTACCTTGTGAACGACCGCGTTCACCAAAGTAAATGCCGCCTGTCAATTCACGAACAATCAAAATGTCTAAGCCATCTTGAACTGTTTCTGGTTTAAGCATACAAGCGTCTTTAAGAGGAGCGTAAAGAGTGGCAGGACGAAGATTGGCGTACAATCCAAGTGCTGAACGAATACCAAGCAAACCTTTTTCTGGACGCAGATGGCCCGGAAGAGTATCCCATTTCGGACCACCAACAGCACCAAGAAGAACACTGTCGCTTTCTTTACAAATCTTTACGGTTTCATCTGGAAGAGGAACGCCGGTTTTATCGATAGCACATCCACCCATCAGCACTTCTGTATAAGTGAAATGATGTCCAAATTTTTTCCCGATAACATTTAAGGTTTTAAGTGCCTCATCCACGATTTCTGGGCCAATTCCATCGCCCTTGATTACTGCAATTTTAAAGTCCATTTTGTTCTGCCTCACAGTTTGTTGTTTTGGATGGCTTTGAGTAGGCCACCGTTTGAAATGATATTTTGAAGGAATGGGGGAAAAGCCGCTCCCTGGAAAGTTTCACCTGTCGTTTTATCCACAATTTTTCCGGTATTAAAATCGACTTCTACTTCATCGCCCGCTTTAATCTTTTCGGATGCTTCAGCGGATTCGATAATAGGAAGGCCAATATTGATGGAGTTACGATAAAAAATACGGGCAAAAGTTGCCGCGATAACACAGGAAACGCCAGCCGTTTTGATGGCGAGTGGGGCATGTTCACGGGAAGAACCACAACCGAAGTTTGAACCTCCAACGATAATATCACCAGTTTTAACGCGTTTGACGAATGTTTTGTCGATATCTTCCATGCAATGGGCGGCCAACTCTTTGGGATCAGAGGTATTAAGATAACGTGCAGGAATGATTACATCGGTATCTACATTATTCCCGTATTTAAAAACAGTTCCGTTTGCATTCATAGTAAGCTCCTTTCTCAATCTTTGGGTCCAGCAATTTTGCCCGCTAAAGCAGAAGCAGCAGCGATGGCTGGACTGGCAAGATAAACCTCAGAATCAACATGACCCATGCGACCAACAAAGTTACGGTTGGTAGTGGAAACACAGCGTTCACCGGCAGCAAGAATCCCCATATGTCCGCCGAGGCATGGCCCACAGGTTGGTGTGGAAACGGCGCAGTGCGCGTCTACAAAGATCTTTAACAAGCCCTCTTCCATCGCTTGCAAGTAAATCATTTGTGTAGCTGGGATGACAACACAACGTACATCTGGATGTACGGTTTTGCCTTTCAGAAGATTAGCAGCAACGCGAAGGTCTTCAATGCGTCCATTTGTGCAAGAACCAATCACGACTTGGTCGATTGGAATGTCACCGACTTGGTCGATTGTACGAGTGTTTTCGGGGAGATGAGGGAAGGCAACTGTCGGCTTTACTGCAGCAAGGTCGATTTCAATGGTGCGATCGTAAGCAGCATCATCGTCAGCTTTGTAAACAGTAATTGGCTTAGTAGAATGCTCTTTCGCAAAGGCCATAGTTAAGTCGTCCACTTCAAAGATTCCATTTTTGCCGCCGGCTTCAATGGCCATGTTCGCCATGCAAAGGCGATCTTCCATGGTAAGATGTTTCAAACCTTCACCGGTAAATTCCATGGACTTGTAAAGTGCACCATCTACACCAATCAGACCGATGATGTGCAGGATAACGTCTTTACCACCGACCCATTTGGAAGGTTTGCCTTTCAGGACAAAGCGGATGGCAGAAGGGACTTTAAACCAAAGTTTTCCCAATTTCATTGCCGCAGCAATATCTGTGCTGCCCACGCCAGTAGAAAAAGCGCCTAACGCACCATAGGTGCAAGTATGGGAGTCTGCACCGACAATTAGATCACCGGTGGTTACCAGACCTTGTTCTGGCAATAGTGCATGTTCTATACCGACACAGCCAACATCATAATAGTGGGTAATGCCATGTTTTTTAGCAAAAGTACGAACTTGTTTACACTGTTCAGCGGCTTTAATATCTTTGTTTGGGGTAAAGTGATCCATTACAAGCGCAATCTTGTCCTTATCAAATACGTCGTTAAATCCGGCGGCTTCAAAGTTCTTAATTGCAACTGGTGAAGTAATATCATTGCCAAGCACTAAATCCGTCTTTGCCATAACGAGCTGTCCGGCTTTCACCTTGTCCAGTCCCGCATGGGCGGCGATGATTTTTTGCGTCATTGTCATGCCCAATCTAATCAACTCCTGTTCATATTTAGAAAAGTAGGGATAAAAACTTTATATAAATCAGACCGTTCCGGCGGTCGGGTTTTCCGGCAGCCCACGTATCTGATCTTTGGTTAATTTATATTCAATGG
>DOXU01000189.1 GCA_003518885.1 Oscillospiraceae bacterium | reverse complement strand
GTCACAAAGGTACCGGTCTTGGAAATGAATTTTTAGGTTGGTTGCATCTTCCAAGGCATTATGATCGTGCGGAATTTGCACGTATCAAAGCCGCGGCGGCTAAGATTCAGAGTGATACGGATGTCTTGATTGTGATTGGAATTGGCGGGTCATATCTTGGCGCACGGGCAGTTGTAGAACTGTTGGGTTCTCCTTTTTACAATAGTATTAAAAAGAATACGCCCGATATTTACTTCGTAGGGAATAATTTGAATGCAGGGCATTTAAATGAGGTTCTCTCTATTTGCGAAGATCGAGATTTTTCAGTTAACATTATTTCCAAATCTGGAACAACTACTGAACCATCGGTTGCTTTTCGTGTTTTCCGTAGACTTTTGGAAAAAAAGTACGGAAAAGACGAAGCTAGAAAACGCATCTTTGCTACAACCGATCAGAGCAAAGGAACTTTAAAGCAACTTGCAAATACCGAAGGTTATGAGTCTTTTATTGTGCCAGATGATATTGGTGGGCGCTATTCTGTTTTAACTGCGGTTGGTTTGCTTCCTATTGCGGTTTCCGGAGTAAACATTGATGCTCTTATGGCTGGTGCTGAGTACGCAATGCAAACGCTTATGTCTGACAAAATCGAGAAAAATGATTGCTATCATTATGCGGCAGCACGCAACATTCTTTTGCGCAAAGGATATTGCGTGGAAATTTTGACAAGTTATGAGCCTGCTTTTGCTATGATGAGTGAATGGTGGAAACAACTCTTCGGTGAGAGCGAAGGAAAAGATCACAAGGGAATTTATCCTGCTTCGGCCGTTTTTTCAACAGATTTACATTCATTAGGTCAGTTTATTCAAGATGGAAGTCGCATAATGTTTGAAACGGTTGTTCATTTTGAACGACCTAAAAGCGATTTACTTATTGAAAAATGTGAGAATGATGGAGATGGTCTTAATTTTTTGGCAGGAAAGACCCTTTCTTACGTTAATGACCGGGCATTTGAAGGTACTATATTAGCACATACAGATGGCGGCGTTCCCAATATCGTATTGGAAGTACCTGAAATCAATGCGGAGGAAGTTGGATATTGCATTTATTTCTTCGAAAAAGCGTGTGCTTTATCCGGATATTTGCTGGGAGTAAATCCATTTGATCAGCCGGGCGTGGAAAGTTACAAAAAGAACATGTTTGCTCTGCTTGGAAAACCCGGTTTTGAGCAGGAAAAGGCAGCATTGGAAGCGCGCCTAAAGCACTGAATTTCATGTTTATTTTTATTGAGGATGTATGCTAATTAAAGATTTGGAGGAATAAAGATGTTACAATTGATATCTGGAGGCAAAGGAACTGGGAAAACAAAAAGAATTGTTGAAATGGCTCAAGAGTCCTCTGCAAAAACGGATGGGAAAGTAGTATTTATTGAAAAGGGTGCCCACCTTACTTTTGATCTGCCACATGAAGTTCGTTTGTTTAACACGGATGATTATGAAATTTGTGGGCCAGGATCCTTTTATGGTTTTTTAGCCGGTATTGCCGCCTCCGATTATGATGTTAAGCATATTTATGTAGATTCCGTAGTGAAAATTGTTGGTACAGATGAAGCGGCAATCACTACTTTTATTCAAAAAGTGGACAGGCTCGCTAAACGGAAAGAAATCGAGATTGTTATGGCTCTTTCTCACGATGCAAAAGATTTCTCTGCTCTAATTAATCAATATATCGTCGTGAATATGGACCAAAACGCGTAAAAGGTAATTACCAAATCAATACCAGGAATAGTAAAAAAGCATCTGTAATAAGACAGATGCTTTTTATTTTGCATTGGCTAATCTAATCAATGAGGGAGTGATATAAGGCGTATATGATGAAAAATGGACGTAAAATCGATGATTTCCGATTTATCTTCGTTATTCCCGGATTTTTTTCCTTAATGTCTTGACTTTCGTTGTTTGATTGCTTATACTGTATACGCGGTTGTTATTAATGGCATTGCATTTTGCTGCATGCTTGAATGACCAGTTTCTTTTGGTTCCGGTTATGAGGGAAAACAATGTTAGTGAATTTAAAAGACGTTTTTGCTGGCGGTGCTCCCGTTGATATTGATTACACTTTGGATTTATCGCAGCTAGAGGTACCAGGTGGTACCTTTCCATTTGCAGAGGCCGTTCGTGTTTTAGGACGTATTGAAAATCATGCAGGCGTTGTTACATTAGAAGCAGAGGCCCAGACAATGCTTCATGTGATTTGTGATCGTTGCCTTAGCCCCTTCAAAAGGAATCTGCATATTCCTTTCCAGAATATTTTAACGGATCAGCAGCTTGACAAAGAAAACGATCACATTCTAGTCTGTATGGGACAGGTATTAGATATGGATCTTTTGGTCACAACTAACCTAGTTTTGGCCCTGCCGATGAAGGAGCTTTGTCGCCCAGATTGCAAAGGAATCTGTCCACGTTGTGGAAAAGATTTAAATAGTGGACCTTGTAATTGCAAGCCAGAGGGGCACCCGGCTTTTTTAAAGCTCAAAGAATTGCTCGAAGATGAGCAATGAACATTTTATATGTAGTGCGCAATCTTGCGCCGTTTACAGGAGGAAATCAATATGGCAGTTCCAAAAAGAAAAGTATCCCGTGCACGTCGTGATAAACGTCGTTCTAGTGTATGGAAATTAGTGGCGCCTGAACTGGTAAAATGTCCACAATGTGGCGAATTGAAAATGCCACATAGAGTTTGCAAACACTGTGGTTATTATGATGGAAAAGATATTTTGAAAAAACAAGCATAATAAATTATTGTAATTGCTGGGAAGGATTTGCGCGAAGCAATGTCCCTCCCATTTTTTTACAAATGATTTCCGGAGGATATAATGGCAGCATTGATAACTGAGATCGATGCAGGTAGCCTAGCGGAACGTGTAGGTCTTCGTCGTGGCGAGACACTCTTGCGTATTGGCGAACATTCTATTCGGGATGTTCTTGATTATCAATTTTATATGACAGATGATCAGCTTCTGCTTGAGGTTGCTGATAAAAATGGAAAAAAGCGGTGTATCCATATTGAGAAAGACCCTTATGAGGACTTGGGACTTTCATTCCAAACATATCTGATGGATAAAAAACGTGGCTGTCGGAATCACTGCGTTTTTTGTTTTATTGATCAACTTCCCAAGGGTTTACGTGATACTCTCTATTTTAAAGATGATGATGCGCGTCTGTCCTTCTTAATGGGAAATTATATTACTTTAACAAATGTTTCTGATGAAGATATCGATCGTATTATTAATATGCATATCAGCCCAGTTAATGTTTCAGTTCATACGACCAATCCTATTC
>DOXU01000188.1 GCA_003518885.1 Oscillospiraceae bacterium | reverse complement strand
TAGCCATCTGGACCATCAATAATAATCGCGTGGAGCACTTGACCGGATTTAAAAATTCTATCAGCCCAATTTTTATCATGTTGATTTCCAACAAGACCCGAAAAATACATGATGATTAAACCTTTTCGAAACGTTCCACAGGTAGTACAAAAACGGTTGCACCACCCACAGAGACTTCAATCGGCATTGGAGAAAAGGCTCCCACGCCGTAGGAAAGCTCGGTCGGCATTATTTGGGTACGCTTTTTGCTATACTTGGAAATTACATCTAAAACAGATTGAACCTTTTCATCTTCTACACCGCAAATAAGCGTTGTATTTCCCGCAAGCAGAAAGCCGCCTGTGGTTGCTAATTTGGTAACAGAAAATCCCGCCTTTGTTAAATTGCGAGATACAACACTACTATCGTCATTGTTAATGATGGCAAATACGAGTTTCACGCCACATTCCTCCGTCCCTATCTCCGGTGCAAATGAATTATGGTCGTTGTGGTTATCTTTTAAGCACCAGAAAAGTATTTATTATCATTATTTTAGCACATTTATCTGCGTGATGCCATAGCTCTGTAAGGCTTTTATGATCGATGGGGTAATACGTTCCCCTGGACAAAGCAGAGGAATGCCAGGTGGACAAGGAGAAGAGCTGTCAGCCGCAATATGGTTTGCCGCGTCTTCACTCATCATCTTGATGTGCGGAAGACGCAAAGCTTCCCCTGGAAGAAGGACGCGTTCTGGGTGCTCAAATTGAGCACAGTGGGCAAACGGAAGAGGCGAGTGAATAGGTAGGTGGAGAAGCGCGTTCCTTAGTTGTTCAAAGTCCGCATCTGAATGAAAGACGGAAGGTAATAAGACAAGATAACGTTGGTCAGCCATTTCGATGGAAATTCCTTGTTCATGCAAAAAGGAGGCAGCTTCGTCGCCATGCAATCCGATTTTTCCAACATCCAAGGTGATGCGAATAGGATCGCGACTTCCAGAGGGGGGAGCAAGCGAAGAGGTCTTTAATTGAACGAAAAGTTTGTGTACTCTTTGCTGCAGAACAGAAAAAGCCGACACGCCTTCTTGTTCACCCCAGGCACGTGCGAGATCTAAGGAAAGCAAGATAAGATAGGAAGGGCTACTAGATCCAAAAATAGACATAGCAGCTTTTGCCTCTTCCAGAGAGAAAGCGGGTGTACCAATCTGAAGAAAGGCACCACCAGTTAATACAGGTAATGTTTTGTGGGCAGAATCGCAGACAAGGTCTGCCCCTTGTGCCAAAGGATGTTTTTTTCCTTCGTTAAGGTAATGCAAATGTGTACCATGCGCGCAATCAACTAAGAGAGGGACGCTAAATTTCTGACAAACCGAATGAATGGCGGAAATATCAGAAAGCGTCCCGTAATAGTCTGGACTGGTAAGGAAAACAGCCGCAGCGTCAGTATGTTTGGTTAGTGTCTGATAAACAGACTGAGAAGAAATGGGGCCTAAAAGTGCCGAATGAGAAGATGGAGTTGGCCAAATCCATATGGGCTCCAGATTTAGTAAGGCCATTGTGTAGATAACGCTGCGATGAACCCCACGTGCACAGAGAATTTTTCGCTTTCCTTGCGCAGATACAAGGCGCAGCATAGTCTGAATGCATAAGGTGGCGCCTCCTGCACTGAATAGTGTGTGAAGGGAGCCAAAGGCCTTTGCCGCCTTTTCTTCTGCAAGGCGAATAACGCCGCTTGCCTCAAACAGACTGTCTGTTTCTGGCAATTCTGTGACATCCAAGGACAAAATATGCTCTAAAATACCACCCAATGCGGAAGAATGCCCAGAATGCCCTGGCGTATGGAAACGAAGATAATTTGCCTGTGCATAATTCTGCACGGCACAATAAAGCGGGGCGTCAGCGATAAACTCGTTCGACATTAGCATTAACCATCAAAGGAGAAGTGTCAAAAATAGCGGGCGTTCCCGGATCGCATTGCACCTTACTAACATCTACAACAATGCTGCACATGCCAATCCGTCCGAGCAAACGACAACGCTGTCCGTTAATCGTACAGTAGAGCGGCCTGCGAAGAAGCAGAGCTTTCAGGTCATGCCAGCCATCCCGCAAAATATCACGGGTACGGAAAGCATCCCGTTTTTTTTCTACAAAAAGGCCGTCGGCATATCCTGTTTGAATAATGGCAATTCGGGTGGCTTTTTTGGTTATATAGGTATTTCCATAGCCAATACTATGTTTGGCTGGAAGCCAACGAATATCAGAAATAGGACAACTCAATTCGCCTACTTTTTGCAAGCCTAGCTGATTTGGTACACCAACACGGCCAAGCAATGCAGAGCCACAGCGAACGGCGCCAAGACGAGCCTTTGGATAGAGAATAGCAGCATTAGAAGCGGCTATATGCAACAATCCGGGGTCGATTTCGGCGTCTTTCAGAGCGGCACAGCATTTTTGAAAGCGCTCAAGCTGCAAAAGAACACTTTTGTTATTTTTCCCAAAGCAGTTGGAAATATGGGAAAAACAACCGACAATCTCCAAATTCTTAAGATATTTGGC
>DOXU01000184.1 GCA_003518885.1 Oscillospiraceae bacterium | reverse complement strand
CTTTTGTGCCGACTGGTCAAAAAATAAGGCCCCCATGGTTTCCGGGTGGATCCACAAGCTCTTCTTGTTCATACACTAGGAAGAGATTCCCTTTAAACAAGGAACAGCCGTCCATATTTTTCTGCTTATTGTCGGTTTTCCCTTTTCCCGGAAACCCGCTTGTCCACTTGCTTTATACGACAAAATATGCTATTATTTTGGAATCGCCTATTTTCGATTTTGTCTAAAAATTTATCGGCATGGGAGGCTCTTCTTTCTGTGATTGTTCTGCTTTGCATCTTTATCATCTTGGGTATTATTGCCGTTTTCAAATTTATTGCTGGTTGCTTTTTTCGCTTCATCTCCATTCTTATTCTTTTTATGCTTTTTCTTGCCTTTATGGCCTTTTCTGCCCATGCACAATCCGCTCTTTTAATCCAATTTTGCCCGCATATTGGCCCATTCCTTTGAAAATAAGCCTATTTTATCTGAAAATTAAAGGGGAAATCTCCCCATTTAAAAAAGAGGATTGCTTTTAAGCAATCCTCTTTTTTGTCTTGATGGACGATTTATTCTGCGGGCAAAAACTTCGGTGGAAACGCTTGTCCCTCTTTGACCGCGGTAACCTGGTCCCTTGACTGCAACCCATTTGTGACAAGCAACTTGGATTTTCCATGTGCCAGGAGTTTTCCCTGGGCATCCTGAATAGTCGCCTCGGCCAAGCAAATACTTCTGCCCACCTTGATGCGTTTTCCTTTTGCCAGGAGTTTGCCCGGCTGCGTTCTACCCAAATCATCTACCTGCAAATCTAGCGAAATCAGGCCAACATCCTCTGCAAGATCACAGTAAACTGCACAATAAGCGGCCGTATCAATCATCGATGCATAGGCACCCCCATGAATTTCCCCAAAAGAATTCATATGTTTTTCCCCAAAATCCATCTCTACCTGGGAGACACCCCAGTCCACTTGACACAGCCGCATAGACAAAAGCTGAAAATAAGGCGATTGATTCGCCATTTTTAACATCATTTCGATGTGAGCAGGATTTATTTTTTTCACGATAAATTCAGACTCCTTCTCTTTTAAACAAATGATTAGTTGATTTTTTGAAAAAGCGCAAAAGCTTGTTTTGAAATTTCGGTGGGGCTTTCTCGCATGTCATGTGCTAACCAATAACGGAAAACCCCGACAAATCCATAATAAGTAAAATACTGCGGCAGGCCGACCTCCTGATTCCCCGAGAGAAAAGGAAAAGAACGAAAAAAAGAAGCCGAAATGGCCTTTAAGGCAGACTGCCGTTTGAGCAAAAGGAAAAACGTTTTTTGTTGATACAAAATTTCAAATACTCGCTCAAATTGCTGCGCCATGGGGAGAGAACTTTGCGCCATTTGTTTGGAGATTTCCTCTATGATTTGCTGCACATTCTTTTCAACAATCGCATAAACGTCTCGATAATGCCGGTAAAATGTGGAACGATTGATTTGCGCAACCGCACAAAGTTCCGATACCGTGATTTTATCCAACGACTTTTTTTCCAACAACGTCAAAAATGTCTCTTGAATGATTTTCAACGTATAGCGAGCGCGTAAATCCATCTAAATTTCCTTTCCGTTTTTTGTGCAACACTTCTACATCTTTTGTGGTGAAAAGGACAAATACGCCCCCATTAACGCTTGATACGCCCTCTTTTTTTCATTATAATCGGAAAAGAAAAAGTAAACAACAGTGTTGCTTTTCATTCATCTACTGCTTTTGAACATGAGGAATTTATCTATGGGAATCGCTTCATCATCCTTACTCTCTAGCCAATCCATTTTTATCGGAATTTTCTATCTGGTCTGCCTAGGCTTATTGGTCCTGGGCGGTATGCGCAAAAAGGAAACCAATCTACGCCGCCTTTTTCTTCTTTCCATTGTTTTGTTTTTATTTCTCATAAAAACATACAACGGCATTCATTCTACCCCTGAAATTGTGGACTTATTGGTCATGGTGGCTCTTGCCCTGGGCAAAGGCCTCTACCTAGGACACAAAAAGCGCGTGGAAAAAATCGGGGATGTTTATTACATTTGGAACGACCTGCCATACGTTTTGGCCTGGGTCCTCTTCCTTGTAGGAAAAACGGCGGTAAACATTGGCATACAACATTTTACCGGCAAAGCAATGCCCACCTGGCATACGCTCCTCTATTTTTTCTTGTATTTCACCTTACGTTCTGGCGTAATTGTGGCCACCCATCCACAAGCTTTTCAAATGAAAAGGCGAAAAAGACGCCAACCTTAACCCAAACCATCCGGACAAAACAGGCACAAAAAAACACCCGAATCGGTTCCTTTCAACAAGAAATCAAATGGGGCGCACACTTACAATAGTATAACCGGGTCCGAAGAAAAAGTCTAGTTTTTTTTTTATTTTCCTCTATAATAAAATGTGCTGCAGCACTTTATTTTATAGGAGGTCAGCACATGCTGAACAAAACAAAAATAGCCAATATCCCTTTTGGGCCTTACATAGCCGTTTTGGTGGGCGCCACCGTACAAGGGAAACCAAACTATACCACAATTGGCGCCTA
>DOXU01000093.1 GCA_003518885.1 Oscillospiraceae bacterium | reverse complement strand
GTCCCGCCTTTAAATGCTCATAAGTGCTTGCCCCTACTGTTTGAACCGCCTTTATTTCGGTATTCCCCAATGGATACCACAAGGATAACAAGTAGATCGTGCGTTCATGCTTTCCATAACCCGTGATTTGGGCCCATTTTGTTTTGACTGTTCCCGACACCGGCAAGCGATGTTTCACTTCCTGGCTGATTTGCCCATCATGCACACAAGGCTGCCCAATCAAGGCAATGACTCCTAGCACAGTCGCGGCAATTCCGATGCCGATCATCACTTTGCGCCAATGAGCGGTCCTCGCCTGTCCACACAAGCCGGGCACCATGTCTTGGATTCCCAAAACAGCACACCATAGCGCCAGGATAAAGAAAAACAAGAACAACCAGTAGGTAGATTCATTCGGTGGTATGGGCTTATTTTCAATATCCGCAGCATCAATTTTACCTGCCCCATGGGACAGCCATTGTTCAAACACGCCGCGATCAACCTGTGTACTCTCCCCGTCCGTGGTGACCGCCTGATAGGCCGTCACTACACCGTCAACCCCTTGTGTCACGGTAACTTCAGCGATCACAGCATCATCTGGCAGCTCTGCAGCTGGCATGGGCGTCAGTTTGGACACCGCGATCGCCGCCACAACCACGGCTGCCACCAATATAATCAGGCCCCTCAGCCAATTGTGTCCCAATTTGGCGCGTTTTTTCCTCATCGATTTCCCCTGCATTTTCCCCTCTGCCTCAGCATACCGGCAGAGAAGCAAGCGCCCTCTCGTTCATATCCAATTTCAAAATCATTCACATGACAAGTTAACCGTTGAGCCACTTGTCTGCATGTAGGCCCGTGTGGGGCTTCTCGCCCCAAAAAATCCAGATACGCTCTGCACGGCTTGCCGGACAAGTCACATACTAACCTGTCTCTGCTTGTCAGATGCGGTGTAAACGGGCTTGCAAACCAAGCTTTCAATTTCCATCATCGTGGGACGAAAACCTTCTCATACTACGGCTAAATGCCCTGTTCAAGACAGACTCGCTAGCTTTCCACTGGATCATATACGGCACAAAAAGTGCACTCCATTTGCATTGTCTCCTCACTCAAAAGGATTGCTTAGCCTATCGCCACCGTATGGGGACAAAATCTACTTGCTCCAGGAAAATCCCAAAATAATCACTCAAACAATCAGCTGGGATAAGTACGTGGCAATGCGCTTTGCCAGGCGCCGGTACCCCTTTGCATTGTAGTGCATTTTGTCTGGCATGTACTGCTCCGCCTGGGCAGCAATAAAGGGAGAGATTCCACTACTTCGGTATAAATCCAACACCGGAACGCTATACCGAGCGCACGCTTCTTGCATTGTTTTTACATAATCAGTTTGAGTCAAACCAATCCGATTTTTTTGAAAGGAGTTGGGATATTCCCCGCCTGGGTAAACAAAATCGTTCTGCATGGGGGTCATAAAAAGCACTTGCTTATCCGGATATTTTTCCAATAGACCCGTTAACAAATAATGCAAAGCCCCTCGAAAGGTATGCAGATCGGTTGCCTGCAAAGAACCCAGTGGCACATCGTGTTGAAAATCATTCACGCCGCCCAAAACCGTTATGATGTCCGCATCTGCTTCCATTTGAGCATACCGTTCAACAAAACTGTCCTGTTTGTCGGCAGAGAGCACCACGCGAGACCCGTTTACGCCATAATTGCGCACCGTCTGAAACGGAAGATAAGCGGTAATTTGTGCCACCCAAGAAATTTGTGGGCCACCGCCGCCCATTCCATCATCGCCCCAAACAGTGGAGTCTCCTAGACAATTCATCTTAACCTGTGTCCAATCAGTGCCCGTCACGGTTTTCCCCCTTGTCTTTTTCCATAAGCCCACGTATTCTCTCTTGCTCATTGATAAACTGGATAAATAAAGTGAAGGGAAATTCCATTAAAAATAGAAGGATAAGAGTTGGCAATAGCCGCAATAGAAGCAGCCCAATCCGGCTCCGTCGCATACTGATAGCATAAATACCCATGCATTTGATATCCTTCTGGATTCCAACGCATCTCATATAAGGTGTTTTGATCGTAACTTCCACCATGTTGTGAATTGTGAATATAATGTTCCGCAATCCATTGGGCACCACCGTAAATGGATTTATCTACCGTTGTCCAACCCTGTTGCATCGCATAAGAATTTCCGTTACGTGGATCGGCATCATACGCATTAATGCCAAATTGATTGTAGCAACCTGTGGCATGGCCATCAGTTGGGCTACGCCCAGTGGAAAGATAGGAAGAGCCATTCCCCGATTCAATGCGCGCATGGGCAACCAAATAGATTGGATTGACATCGCTGGCCTTGCCCGCTTCGTAGAAGGCTTCCCCCTTGCCATTTAACACGCCACATCCGCTTAAAAGATGATTTAAGCCATCAATTAAGGTCGCGCGATCTGCTGTTTGAAAAGCAGAAAAATCTAGGGCCATCATTTCGTAAGGACCATCTTCTGTGTCCATAATTGCACTAGGATTAATATCCGCATCCTGCATCGCGCGCACACCATATTTTTCATATCCTGCCACATAACTTTTGTTTTTGGCGGCAAAAGCAGATTCAGAGAAAGAATAAGAAGCCTGGTTGACCGTGCCACCCGCTATAAATTGTCGATCAACCTGAATATCCGCGCCGCTCTTTGTATGTAGATCAAACGTGATCAAATGAGGGCCCGGTGTTAGATGCGGAAGGGTAAAGGAAAACTTTCCAGAGGATAATTGGCTGGCGGCCAAGGTACCCAATAACTGTTTGTCATCTGAACGAGCCGTGAGCTGACTCAAGCTGCTCACATCATCCACCTGCCCAGAAAGAGTTGCCCCATTTAAATTCAAAGTAGAATTTTCCGCCTGATCGATGGTTAATCCTGCTCCTTTTTTTTGCACTTGGAAAAAGAACCGATCGCCCTGACTACCATCCTTTTTGTTGACCAGTAAGGTAACGGAATGTGCACCTGCCGACAGACCGCTGGTATCCACTGAAAAATGAAACCGTTCTACAATTCCGTTCCCCATGGCAGAATCATCCGCCAACTCTACTGGGCTGTACCAAGCATTGACCCCATCAATATTCAAAATTACATTTTGAACTCCTGCATTATCCAGCGCAATACCAGAAAAGTCCAGGGTGTCCCCAATGGAAGCATTCGCCATATTCTGATCCAAAGAGATATGGTCTTCGGTATTGCGCACATAGACGACCAGGGATTTCATCACGGTTGTGCCATCTTTGCCGCGCGCTGCAATCCAAATCGAGTGCGTACCAAGAGAAAGAGAGGACACATCCAGTGTCAGATTATAGTTGACGGTGTCTCCGTCGGCAAAACCGTCCGCCGGTGTTGTTGAGGTTAAGTTGGCATTTGTCCAATTGTTTTGCCCGTCGGTATTCACACAAACATAGTCCATGCCGCTGCTATTAGAAGCGGTCCCTGAAAGAGCAACCGCACCATTCACTTCTGTACCATCTGGGCTTTGGTTTATCGTGATTTCCGGCTCTTTACTGGCGATCTTAACGGTCAAAGATTTCGTCACCGAAGACCCATCTTTGCCGCGTGCTGAAATCCAAATGGAATGCGTCCCCGCTGAAAGCGTGGAGGTATCCAAATTCAAACTGTATTTCACGGTATCTCCATCGCCAAAACCGTCCGCCGCTGTCGCTTGCGTTAACGTAGCGTTTTGCCAATTATTCTGTCCATCGGTATTCACACAAACATAGTCAATGCCACTGTTATTGGAAGCGGTCCCCGAAAGGGTGAGGGTGCCACTTGCGTTTTTACCGTCTATATCTTGATCCAAGGTGATTTGTGGATCCGTTTTGACTACGTGAATCGTATAATTTTGCATCACAAGATGGTCATCGTTTCCGCGCGCCGCAATGGTGATCAGATGGTTTCCCTCCGATAAAGAGGAAAGATCCAATTTAAGCGCATATTTTTCGGTGCCACCATCCGGAAACCCAGCCGCCGCCGCTGTTTGTGTTAAGGTCGCATTTTGCCAGTTGTTCTGCCCGTCGGTATTCACGCAGACATAAGCAAGACCACTAATATTGGAGGCCGTTCCGGACAAAGAAAGGGTGCCATAGGTATCCATGTTATTCAAATTTTGATCGACAGTAAGTTGTGGCGCCGTGTTGACGACATGAACGGTAAAAGATTTCATGATTGCCGTGCCATCTTTCCCCCGCGCTGCCACACAAATAGCATGATTCCCAGTAGACAACGAGGAAACATCCAATTTTATTCCATATTTTATGGTATCCCCGTCCGGAAAACCGGCTGCTGTCGTTGTTGGGCTCATCTCTGCATTTTGCCAATTGCTTTGCCCGTCGGTATTCACACAAACATAATCCAGACCGCTCAC
>DOXU01000272.1 GCA_003518885.1 Oscillospiraceae bacterium | reverse complement strand
CTATATTTCCTCCGGGGGATCCCAATATGTGGGATAAAATTAGTCTATCTATTTAAAAGACAAAAAACGATAACTTAATTCACTTATCTAAGCATATCATATCGTGTTTTTCAGAGATTGTCAAACTTGCAATATGGGTTATATTGTAAATTATTTATAAAATGTTACATATTTTATTTACAGAAAGGGAATGGTGTGATAAGATGGGTTTTGCAAATATCCAAATTCTTCCATTCATCAATTCGTTTGAATACAATAAGGAGGATTTCAATTTATGGCAAGGAAAATGAAAACAATGGACGGCAATGCGGCCGCGGCACATGTAGCGTACGCTTTTACAGATGTGACAGGAATTTATCCAATTACTCCCTCTTCTGTGATGGCAGAACACGCAGACGAGTGGGCCGCAGCTGGTCGAAAAAACATTTTTGGTCAAAAGGTACGTATTGTAGAGATGCAGTCTGAGGGTGGTGCTGCGGGCACAATACATGGCGCACTCAACGCAGGCGCGCTTACAACAACCTTCACGGCTTCACAAGGACTTCTGTTGATGATCCCCAATATGTATAAAATTGCGGGAGAATTATTGCCTGGTGTCATTCATGTGTCGGCACGCTGTGTGGCCACCCATGCGCTGAATATTTTTGGGGACCATTCGGATGTGTATGCCTGTCGCCAAACGGGGTTTGCCATGTTGTGTGCAGGTAGTGTGCAGGAAACAATGGATTTGGCTGCGGTGGCTCATTTATCTGCAATAAAGGGCCGTGTGCCATTTTTGCACTTTTTTGATGGATTCCGTACCTCCCATGAAATTCAAAAAATTGAAGTTTGGGATTATGATGATTTAGCAGAGATGCTGGATCGTGATGCAGTCGATGCATTTCGTGCTCGTGCATTAAATCCAGCGCACCCAGTTTTGCGCGGCAGTGCCCAGAACCCAGATGTTTTCTTCCAGAACAGTGAGGCATCTAACCCATTTTATGATGCACTCCCAGCAGTTGTAGAAGAGTATATGAAAAAAGTCAATGCTAAAATCGGCACGGACTATAAATTGTTTAATTATTATGGCGCACCAGATGCTGAACGTGTGATCGTTGCGATGGGTTCAGTTTGCGAGACCATTGAAGAGACAGTAGACCATTTAAATGCTAATGGTGAGAAAGTCGGTTTGATTCGTGTGCGCTTGTATCGCCCATTTTCGATCAAGCATTTGCTTTCTGTTATCCCAAAAACAGTAAAATCTATTAGTGTACTGGATCGTACAAAAGAACCAGGTAGCTTGGGTGAGCCGCTCTATTTGGATGTAGTAGCCGCCTTAAGAGATACACCATTTGCCAATGTACCGGTTTACTCTGGTCGGTACGGTTTGGGATCTAAAGATACTGTCCCAGGGCAAATTATTAGTGTTTATGAGAATGCCTGCGCTGCAGAGCCAAAAAAACGCTTTACGATTGGTATTGTTGATGATGTAACGCATTTGTCGCTACCGATGAAAGAAAGCCCCGATACGGCACCACAAGGAACACATTCCTGTAAGTTCTGGGGATTGGGATCAGATGGTACCGTTGGTGCCAATAAGAACTCAATTAAAATTATCGGTGATCACACAGATATGTATGCGCAGGGATATTTCGCTTATGATTCCAAAAAATCTGGCGGTGTAACGATTTCCCATTTGCGCTTTGGTAAAAAACCAATTAAATCCACTTATCTAATTAGTAAAGCTGATTTTGTTGCCTGTCACAACCCTTCCTATATGGACAAGTATGATATTGTACAGGACTTGAAAGACGGCGGAACGTTTTTGCTTAATACGCAGCATACAGCAGCCGAACTTTCCAATGTTTTACCAGGTAGAGTGAAACGGTATCTTGCTGAACACAAGATTCATTTTTATATCATTAACGGGATTAAAATTGGAAAAGAAATCGGTTTAGGTGGGCGCATTAACACCGTTCTGCAGTCAGCCTTCTTTAAAGTTACGGGTATTATTCCACCAGAGGACGCCATTAAGTTCATGAAGGATGCAGCAACGGTGACCTATGGGCGTAAAGGCGAAAAAATCGTTAAAATGAATCACGACGCTATTGATGCCGGTGCTCAGGCAGTGGAAGAAGTAAAAATTCCAGCCGATTGGGCAAAAGCTACTGACAATAAAAAGGAAGCAGTGCTGACTGGCGATCGTACACAATTGCTTCATTATGTTGAAAAATTGCAGAACCCAATGAACGCACAAAAAGGGGATACTCTCCCAGTTTCTGCCTTCAAAGGTCGTGAAGATGGCACACTAGAGCAGGGTTCAGCAGCCTATGAAAAGCGTGGCATTGCAGTGGATGTGCCAGAATGGATCCCTGACAACTGTATTCAGTGCAATTTCTGCTCTTATGTTTGCCCACATGGTGTTATTCGCCCATTTGTCTTATCAAAAGATGAAGCATCAAAAGCGCCAGCTGCCATGAAGCATAAACCAGCAACTGGTCTGCCAGATCTGGAATTTTCGGTCACGCCTACGGTATTGGATTGCACAGGTTGTGGTTCTTGTGCCAACGTTTGTCCGGGATTGAAGGGCAATAAAGCACTGGTCATGAAACCGATTGACAGCCAAACAGAACAAGAGGCAGCTTATTTGTATGGAATGTCCTTGCCGGACAAGCCAGAAGTAAATAAGAAGTTCCCAACGACATCGGTCAAGGGCAGCCAGTTCAAACAACCATTATTTGAATTTTCTGGCGCTTGTGCAGGTTGTGGGGAAACCCCTTATGCAAAATTGGCAACACAGCTTTTTGGCGATAGGATGTATATTGCCAATGCAACCGGTTGTTCTTCGATTTGGGGCGGTTCTGCACCATCTACGCCATATACGGTGAATAAGAAGGGACGCGGGCCAGCCTGGGCAAGCTCTTTGTTTGAAGATAATGCCGAGTATGGGTTTGGTATGTATTTGGGTCAACAGCAAATGCGTGACAACCTTACAGAAAAACTGGATGAACTCGCCGATCAAAATCCGAGTGCGCAGGTGACTGCTGCAATAAAGGAATGGAAAGATACAAAGGAAAATGGCACAGATAACTGCGCCGCAAGCGAAGGTCTAATTTCTGCACTCCAAGGATTAAGTAACAATCAGTTGGCGCAAGAAATTCTAAAAAACAAAGATTTCTTATCGAAAAAATCGGTTTGGATCTTTGGTGGTGATGGCTGGGCTTATGACATTGGTTTTGGCGGCCTGGATCAAGTGGTTGCCTCGGGTGAGGATATTAATATTTTAATCTTCGACACAGAAGTATATTCTAACACAGGTGGGCAGGCTTCCAAATCCACACCAGCTGGCTCGGTCGCACAATTTGCGGCAGCAGGCAAAACAACACGTAAGAAGGATCTTGCCGGCATGCTCATGACGTATGGATACGTTTATGTGGCACATGTTGCAATGGGAGCGGATTACAACCAGTGTCTGAAAACTTTCCATGAAGCAGAAAGCTACCACGGTCCTTCAGTGATTATTGCGTATTCTCCTTGTATCAACCATGGTATTCGTGGAGGCATGGGGATTTCGCAAACAGAGGAAAAAATGGCCGTTGCGGCAGGATACTGGAACAATTATCGTTATAATCCGATGTTGGCCAAAGAGGGCAAAAACCCATTTGTTTTGGACAGCAAGGCGCCGACAGACTCTTATCAAGACTTTATTCTACGTGAGGTGCGGTATAGTTCCTTACAGCGTGGCTTCCCAGAGCGCGCGAAGACTCTTTTCAAAGAATCTGAGGATAATGCAAAGGAAACGTACGGACATCTTATAGAAATGTCACAAAAAAATAAGTAAAAAATAAAAAGTGATCGTTAAAGGCGCCCGCAGCATTTGCTGCGGGCGCCTTTTAATTTTGAAAAAAGTTACATTGCAAATAAAACGTGGTTGGCAAGAGCAACCGTGCGGTCAATATCATCTTCTGTGTGGGCGGCACTCATAAAAATAGCCTCGAATTGAGCAGGGGCAAAATAAGAGCCACCAGATAGCATACCGTTGAAGTAGGTCGCGTAGGCCTCCGTATCACTTTCACGCGCTTCTTTTCCGCAGGTGACAGGGCCGTCGTGGAAGAACAGAGTTGCTAGTGATCCTACACGATTTACACAGGCGGGGATGCCATGCTTTTTGACAGCATCAGAGAGCCCTGCC
>DOXU01000275.1 GCA_003518885.1 Oscillospiraceae bacterium | reverse complement strand
GGATGCTTCCGGCCGCCCTGAGGCGGCACATTGACCATCGTACCTTCAAGCAATTTCAGCATACTTTGCTGAACACCTTCACCGCTTACATCACGTGTAATGGAAGGATTCTCGGATTTACGGGAGATCTTATCCATTTCATCAATGTAAATAATGCCGTGCTCGGCACGCTCTACATCATAATCTGCAGCCTGGATCAAACGTAACAGAATGTTTTCTACGTCCTCGCCTACATAGCCAGCCTCTGTCAATGTAGTAGCATCCGCAATGGCGAATGGGACATTTAAAATATGCGCTAGTGTTTGTGCAAGCAGGGTTTTACCGACGCCAGTAGGACCTAATAAAAGGATGTTGCTCTTTTGCAAGTCAATATCGGAAGATTCTCCAAAATATATCCGTTTATAATGGTTATAGACAGCGACGGATAAAGCCACTTTTGCCTCGTCTTGTCCGACGACATATTGGTCAAGAATGTCTTTAATCTCTTTTGGGCGGGCCAAAGTAATAGATTTTTCTTCCCCTGGGACCTGCGGGTGAGTGACAACATTCTCATCTTCCAGTATGCTCAGGCAAAGCTCAACACATTCATTGCAAATATAAACGCCGGGCCCTGCAATTAACCGTTTTACCTGTTCTTGTGTTTTACCGCAGAAGGAGCACTTTAGTACTCTTCTGTCATCAAACTTTGCCATAAAGCACCTGCCTTATCTTTTCGTAATTACCTTATCAATCAAACCATAGGCCTGGGCTTCATCAGCAGTCAAGAAATTATCGCGCTCAGTGTCACGTTCAATCTCCTCAAGTGGCTTGCCAGTAAAACCAGCATACAGCGTGTTCATCCGTTTGCGGATCCGCACAATATGCTCAGCAGCAATTTTAATATCGGTTGCCTGTCCTTGCGCACCGCCGGATGGCTGATGAATCATCACTTCACTGTTTGGAAGGGCAAAGCGTTTTCCTTTTGTACCAGCGGCCAAAAGGAAAGAAGCCATGCTTGCAGCCATGCCAATGCAAATGGTGGAAACATCGGATTTGATGTACTGCATGGTGTCAAAAATTGCCATACCAGCAGTGATAACGCCTCCGGGGCTGTTGATGTAAAGCTGGATATCCTTATCGGGATCCTGACCCTCCAAGAACAGCAATTGTGCAACCACAAGACTGGCGGTTGCATCATTAACCTGATCAGAAAGCATGATGATTCGATCATTCAGCAAGCGGGAAAAAATATCATAAGATCTCTCCCCACGGCTCGTCTGTTCAATAACGTATGGTACGAGGCTACTCATTTCACAACAACTCCTTCAGGTTTGATTCAATACAATTTATTTATTCAAAGGCAGCATAGAGCTACCGGTGAAATCACTCTGTTTTTTCTTTTTCAGCTTTAGAAGTACTTTTGGCTTTATGCTTTTTTGTGGCCTTTTTTTCTTTGGGGGCCTTTTCAGTATCAGCCTTTTCTTCTTTAGCCGCTTTTTTGGTTTTAGTGGTCTTTTTGCTGTCGGTCTTTTTCTTCTCATCAGCGGCAGATTCTTCTGGTTGCTGATGTTTTGGATTTGGACCTTCTTTTTCTGCAATCTCTGCTGCTTCTTTGATCAGATCAATTGCCTGATTGACACGATAATCTTCCATGACACTGTCTTTATCCAACATAGTCTTTACTTTATCGAGATCAACTTTGTATTCGTCAGAGATCCGTTTATATTCCGCTTCAACATCAACATCTGTTGCGGCCAATTTCTCAGTATCGGCTACTTTTTCCAGAGCAAGGCGCAATTTTACTTGGCGTTCTGCATCTTGACGGAATTTAGTACGGAAATCTTCCATTTTCATGCCAGTGTATTGCAAATAGGTCTGCAGATTCATACCCTGGGACTGTAAACGATAGTCAAAATCCTGCACAAAGCCATCAATAGACCGCTCATACATGACTTCTGGGATTTCCGCCTTTAGGCCGGCAACTACCTGGTCCATAATATCATCTTCTGCATCAGCAGCAGCGTGTTCATCCTTATGTTCCTGTAAGTGTTTGCGGACATCTTCACGATATTCTGCCAATGTGTCAAATTCACTTACATCTTTTGCAAATTCATCATCCAACGCAGGCAGTTCGCGGTTTTTGATCTCATGGAGGGTTACTTTAAAGACAGCTGGTTTTCCGGCCAAAGATTTCTCTTGATAATCTTCGGGGAAAGAGACATTGACATCAAAGCTGTCGCCTGTTTTATGACCGACAATTTGCTCTTCAAAGCCTGGAATAAACTGGCCAGAACCGAGTTTCAATGGCTGTTTTTCTGCTTTTCCGCCTTCAAATGGTTTGTCGTCCATGAAGCCTTCAAAATCGATGGTGGCAATATCTTCAAGCTGTGCGGCACGATCATCAACGGTGATAATCCGTGCGTTGCGGTCTTGTACGCGCTTGAGTTCATCATCGATTTCTTCGTCGGTCACTTTTTCGATGTATTTGGTGGCCTTCAAGCCTTTGTATTCGCCGATTTCGGCTTCTGGTTTTACTGTCACTTTTGCTTTGAAAGTAAAGCCATTTTCATCGACTTTTTCGATATGGACATCAGCCTGATCCACTGGGTGGAGTCCCGATTCCTTTACGGCTTTCTCATACTCTTGGGGATACAGTTCGTTCACTGCATCCTCAAAAAAGATACCTTGACCATATAGTTTCTCGACTACAGAGCGAGGGGCGTGTCCACGACGAAAGCCGGGAACATTCATTTTAGAGACATTTTTCTTATAGGCTCTCTGTACGGCCTTTGCGAATATATCCTTTTCAACAGCTATTTCAAGCTCGTATTGATTGGTATCGACTTTTACTGTGTTGGTTAAACTCATCTGACATCCTCCTAAAATCAACTGCTTATCTCGGCCATTATATCACAATCGGCCCCAGGATGCCACAGTTTTCATGGAATTGCCCATCCAAATTTTCTGATTTATGATTGGAAGATTATAACGCAAACACAGAGAAGTTGCAACCTTTTTTAAAAAAAATCATCCATAAAGACTGACGGTCGACTTTACATGAATAATGGGCTTTAAATTTTTACCGGATTTTGGCCAGTTTGCTTGTAATTGCCTCCATCTGTCTGGAAAAGAGTGAAAATAGGTAGAGCCTATTCGGAAAATGTCCGTATTCCCGTTAAAGAAGGACGTTTGAAGAGCATTTTGAATTTCCTGTTTTACCTGGCTGTTCTGTTTGGAGATAATATCATTTGTGAATTGACTGCGGGTTACATCTTGCATAAAATCAGGTGTTTCAGTTAAAGCAGTTTGAAAGGAGAGGTCAATAGTAAAGCTGTCCTTTTGAACACTTAATTTTGACTGGTTTCCTTTAATTTCTAATGACACGAGCTGGCCGTTAGATAGTGTAACGGATAGCACACCACCCACGTCGCCGGAGTGTGTCCACATGAATCCACGCGTTTCTTCAGGGGTTAGAAAAGTGGAAAGCTTTCCGGCGTGGTCAAAAACGGCGGTGCGTGAGACCTGTAAGATATCCTTCCCAGAAGGGCTACCGGAAGCGGAACTTGTTGCACTGCTTGTACCACCTGGAGAGGAGCTACTGCCAGAGGATTGTCCTTGTCCTCCTGCACTAGAAGTACTTCCCTCCGTCTTCTGCTGTTTGGTCAGAACAGGAATATATAAGCAGTCACTATCGGTGGACATACGCTGAATTGCCTCACCGAGCTGCATGTCCACTACTTTGGAAGTGAAGTTTTCATTGGTGGAAACACGTTCATATTCTTGGGAGGGAATAATACCATTGTCATCCTTTGCAGTTAGAATATCCGCCGCGTTTTTTTCCGCGACAAAAAGTCTTTCTCCCAATCGTAATTCATGGTTGCGGGCAAAGAAGTCCATGAGAGGTTTAATCCCTTTTTGTGCCACGGACTGTCCAAAGATAACAGCACGTTGATTGGAATAGTATAATCGTTTGCCTGTTTGAGTGGTGATGTTGCGAGAACATTCAAATAAATTTTTCCCTGTGGTCTGCAGAATACTTACTTTTTCACTTCCGTTTTCATCCTGTGATCGGAAAATTTGATAGGTCACCTGATAATCCCCGGAGGGTGTTAGGTCGATCCCCATTCCTTCTATAATGTCCATATCTTTCAATTCGCGTGAAGGCGTGCATCCAAAAGTGAGCAAAAGGGCACCACTTAGAATGATCATCAAAATGCGTTTAGGCCATTTCATGTTTGGTGCTCCTTCCTTTAAACAGGTCACCCATTAGGATAATGAATGGCAAGATTAGGATGGCAAACAAGTTAATCACCGAAATATAATTATTGGCGGTGAAATTTGTGCTTTCTGGAATAAAGGTTCGGACAACCAAAACACCAAGGAAATTAAGCACAGCAATGATGGTGATGGCAATTTTTCTGTGCCTGTTGAGGCCCATTTTGGTTAAGCATTGCGCTTGTAGGAAAGTGTAAAGCACCGTGTGCAAAATGGTGGTTAAAACCCAAGACATATTGTATAAAGAGTCCAGACGTTCAAATACACTGATGACGGATTCAGAAGCCATGGTCTGCAACGGAAAATTTTGAACAGAGCCGAATGGACCCAGTACAGCAACGCAAAGGGCTAACAGAATAAAGATTACAATATGGGCAAATGAATTGTATTTGAAAAAAATGCTCGAGGATTTATGTCCACTTTTTACAAATGACATGCATATTCCCAAGGCGATAATCTCGGAATTGCTGTTCATCTGATTGAGGATCTCCTTTAAAAAGATATTGGGCCCATTGTAAAACAGAGGAAAGAATAGATGAATGCCTCCCGGAGTGGAAATGGAGGGAATCAGCGTGCAAAGCAAGAGGATGATCATAATAAAAAAGAGGATAAAAACGATAGTAGCGAATCGGGAAATAGATTCGAACCCTTTGCAAGCGCCATAAATAATGATAACAAAAAGAGGAATCAAAATGGCGTAGGAATTTGTCGCACTGTTTACCGCATCAATAAAAAAGGAACAAAACCAATTTTGTACGAGAATATTATATAAGCCCAGATATAGAAAATAAAGAAGGGCAATGACTTTGGAGGTGCCATTTCCGAGGCTTGCGTCTGCGCACTCGATTAAATCTTTTCCTTGGTGTCTGTTTAATAAAAGCAACATGGGGGCTGCCAATAAGAAATTAAGAAAATAGGCAACAATGACGGCGGGTAGGATATCTTGCAAAGAGTGCCCTGCGTGCAAGGAGATTAAATGCGGCGTCAGAAATAGTAAACGTATCGTCAAGAGCATGGCAGTGATCTGCCCTGGACTTACATAGGACTTTTTTTCCATGCAATTTCTCCTGTTCTGACAAACGGTCGGGTTTTTAAGAGTTATTTGGGAACATTGGCTCCAGTATAATCTTGTGCATGGAACGGCTGGTTGTTTAGAACTTTCCAAGGAGAGCGAACAACAGCGTCCCGCATGGCGAACAAATCAAACGGAGCATAAGGAGAAAGATAAGGGACGCCATAAGATTTGATGCTGCAAGTCATTAAGAAGAAGAAGGCAAATCCAATGGTGATGCCGTAAAATCCGGCCATTCCAGCAAGGATAATATAAACAAAACGTAAAATAACACAAGGCTCATACAGTGTGGGGACAACCAGGGAAGTGGTAGCTGTGAGAGAGACAATAATGACCATTGGTGCGCCGATCAATCCAGCAGAAACTGCTGCTTGCCCAATCAGAAAGGCCCCGACAATGTTAAGAGAAGAACCGAATTGTCTGGGTGCACGCAGGCCTGCTTCTCGTAAAATTTCATAGATTATTTGCATTAGGATGGCTTCCACTGTTAGAGAGAAGGGGGTGTTTTGTTCCGATTGGGCCAGGGTATACAACAGTGGCGTGGGCAAGATTTCTTGATGGAAACTGCCGATCGCCACGTAAAGAGCGGGGAGAAAAATAGAAATAAAGGTGGCAATATATTTGAGAATTCGGGTAAAGGTACCATAGAAAAAACTGACAGCATAATCATCCATACTAGCGAAGTTGTCAATAAATAAATAGGGAACAAAAAGTGCCATAGGGGTACCGTCGACCATGATACCAACCCGGCCTTCGTTTAATTTGGCACAAAGTGTATCGGGACGTTCTGTATAACCGACACTTGAAAAAAGTTGGAATTTTTCTTCGAAGAAGGGTTGGATCATGCCCGAACTAAGGACGGTTTCCATATCGATCGTTTTGAGGCGTTTGCGTACCTGGGTCAGGATAGAGTCTGCGACGACACCTTTTAGATATACAAGGCAGACTTCGGTTTTACTTTCTTTACCTAAGATATAGGTTTCAAACTGTAAATTGGTGTTTTTCATACGTCGTCTGACCATGGCAATGTTCAGACGTAAAGCCTCAATAAAGCCTTCTCGGGATCCTCGCAAAATGCGGTCAAGGCTAGGTTCATCAATTCCACGGAGCTTAAAGCCTTGAATGCCAAAAGCGATTCCCTTTGCATAGCCATCAACAAAGAGAACGGCAAACCCATTCATCATCAGCCATTCGATTTCTTCCATGGTAAAAACTTCGTGCTGATCACACATGGAGAGGACACAATCACGCATCCAGATGTAAAAGGCCTCTTTATCTTTAGTGCTTTCTAGTCCGGCGGGCTCTTTAGCCTTTGTAAGAGGCAGAAGAATGCTTTCAGTTAGGACAACTTTGTCGATCATGTTGTCAATATAAATCAGTTCGCATTGATGTCCACAAACAACCAGAGGTCGGTGTACATAGTCCGCCGCCCCACTAAAATGGCCATTAAAATAAATCATATTATCGGTTAAAGACGAAAAAACAGATGTGTACTGGCTGGTTGTATCGCCAATTCCTTCTGTGGCGTTGATTCGCTTCCAGACATTCCATTTTTTCCATAAGTTTTGAATCACATGGTGCCCCTTTCAACGATTGGTTGGGAATGAAGACTCTCTCCGATTGGTATAACCAACCAAAATTGGTTTTATACGTTGGGGGACAATCACCTTTTAAGATGTTAGAGATTCTGCTCCTCTATTTTGAAAAGGGGAACCACGATTTTGTTATCCGGGTTACAATAAAACACAGAGGCCGATTACCCTTGTAAGGATAATCGGCCTCTGTGTCTATAAGAAACTATTTTCGCTTAGATAGCGTAATTTTTAAAGTTATGAGGTAATAAAAATTAGATCAAAAAACGATCCGTTCTTCAATATAATCTTTAACTTTTGCAATTGGAATACGCTGTTGATCCATAGAATCACGATCACGAATGGTAACACAACCGTCTGTTTCGGAGTCGAAATCATATGTAATGCAGAAGGGGGTACCAATTTCATCTTGGCGGCGATAGCGTTTGCCAATCGATCCAGCCTCATCATATTCAACAGGGAAGAATTTGCAAAGATCTGCGTAAATCTGGGAAGCGTGTTCGCTTAATTTTTTAGAAAGTGGAAGAATAGCGGCTTTGTACGGAGCAAGCGCTGGGTGTAAACGCAGAACAGTACGAACGTCTTTATCCCCAACAGGTTCCTCATCATAAGCGTTTACAAGAAAGGCCAATGCGACACGATCGGCACCCAAAGAAGGCTCGATAACATAAGGAACGAAGCGTTCACCAGTTGCTTGGTTGAAATACTGAAGATCTTTGCCACTCTGTTTGATATGAGCTTTTAAATCATAGTCTGTGCGATCGGCGATGCCCCACAGTTCTCCCCAACCAAATGGAAAACGGAATTCAATGTCCGTTGTCGCTTTGGAGTAAAAAACCAGTTCCTCTTGATCGTGGTCGCGCAAGCGAATGCTATCTTCTGTCAAGCCAAGGGAAAGCAACCAGTTCTTAGCGGTATCTTTCCAGTGCTTAAACCAGTCGAGATCGGTGCCCGGCTCGCAGAAAAACTCCAATTCCATTTGTTCAAATTCCCGTGTGCGGAAGGTGAAGTTGCCCGGCGTAATTTCATTACGGAAGGATTTGCCGACCTGTCCAATACCAAACGGCAACTTCTTAC
>DOXU01000129.1 GCA_003518885.1 Oscillospiraceae bacterium | reverse complement strand
TTTCTTGTGGCGTATAAGCCTTGTCATCAATGTTTACTTTAAAATCTGTACCCATTTGACGTTTAATTGAAATCACTGTACGGTCCGGGTTTGTAATGGCCTGACGTTTTGCCACCTGACCGACCATGCGTTCACCAGTTTTTGAAAATGCAACTACGGATGGAGTTGTACGTGTCCCTTCTGAGTTTGCAATAACGACTGGCTCTCCGCCTTCCATAACTGCTACACAAGAGTTGGTTGTACCCAAGTCAATTCCAATAATTCTGCCCATAAAACATACCTCCTGCGCGCACACTTAAAAGCATACGTGTCTTTTATTCTATCTGATTAAATTTTTTAGTTAATTAGCAACCTTTACAACGGTATGGCGAATCACTTTATCCCCGATGGCATAGCCTTTTTGAAAAACCTCTGCCACCACGGATTCGCCCAAATCCTCATCATCAACATGCGCAACGGCGTTATGCAATGCAGGGTCAAAAGATTGCCCAACCTCTGCATGGATTTCTTCAACACCTAAAGATTCAAAAGCGGTTTTTAACTGATTAAAAGTCATTTCCACGCCTTCTTTAAAGCTTTCCGGATTTGATTCCGAAAATTCCATTGCACGATAAAAATTATCTAGCGCTGGCAATAAAGCTTTTATAGCGTTAACAGATGACTCCACACTAATGGATTCTTTCTCTGCCGTTGTCCGACGACGATAATTCTCATATTCGGAAACTGTACTCGCCAAACGATCGTTTAGTGTATTCGCCTGTGTTTGAAAACGCGCGGACTCCGCTTTCTTTGACTCCAAATCTTTATGCAGACGTCCATTTTCTGCCTGCATTGTTTGGAACAAAATCCGAAGTTGATCTTGCTCGGAAGCTTCTACTGTTTCTGCTCCCGACTGATCTTCCGCCCCATCTTCAACAGTCTTTTCCTCAGCATTATCCGTTGATGCATCACACTGATCTTCTGTTGCATCCTCTTCAGTGTCATAGGAATTTTGTTTATCCTTGTCATCCATTATGAAAGAACCTCCTTTCAATTTATCATCAGGCCGTATTACATGAATCACTCATCAGCGAAATGTTCATCAAAAAGTTTGCTTAATACGGTCGAAAAATATTCAATATGGGAAACCAATTTGGCATAATGCATGCGAATTGGCCCTATAATGCCAACTGTTCCTTGCGTTTTGCCTTCAATCCTATATGGCGCAGCAATTACGCTGGATGAACGCATGGGCTCACCTTCATTTTCTGTTCCAATACGGACTTTAACAGGTTGATGAACTTCACCGACCAGTTTTGCCGCATGTTCTCTTTCCTCCAGAAAATGTGCAATTTCTAAAGCCGTGCTATTATGGAAATCTGGAAAGCAAAACAGATTTGTCTCGCCGCCAAGAAAAACTTCTTCGTCATTCAAAACGGCGATTTCATCAAAAACCGCCTCTAAAACAGGAAGCAAAGCCTTGGTATATTGATGCAATGCACGCTCCATATTTTCCATCAGTTCTGGCGTCACTGCTTCTGGCGATAGCCCTTCCAGCCGCTCTTTTAAAAGATTAGCAAAATAGGTAAGCATTTCGTCATTGATTATATCATCCGCTTTGCAAAGCCTACTTCGTAAAACACCTGGGGTAGCAACTAAAACAACCAAAACAGAGTGTTTTCCGGCCGCAAGTACTTCCACATGGCGAATACGAATATTGGCACGTGGTGCGGCCGATACAGCCACACAACCTGTTATGGCTGCAAGCAACTCACTCGCTTTTAGCAATGCGCCATCAAGCGTATTCGCGTCCAAGCGTAACACCACATTAATACGTGACTGCTCTAATTCAGTAAGAGCATAATTTCCCATCAACGTATCAACATAATAACGAAATCCCACCTGTGTTGGAATACGGCCGGCCGATGTATGCGGCTGATTTAAGAGACCCATCTCCGCCATTTCCGACATCTCATTGCGGATGGTCGCAGGGGAAATACGATTTCCCAACGCACCCGCCAGCAGTTTAGAGCCGACCGGTTCACCAGTCGAAATATAACAATCTACAAGTGCACCTAAAATGCGCTTTTTCCTGTCATCCAACTGCATAGAATCACCCCCGATTCCGGAAAATGCTTTGCTCTCCTTTGCTCCGGCACGAGCCGGTATTGATTTTAGCACTCTTTCTTATCGAGTGCTAACACTATGTACTGTATCACCATTTTTCCCAGCTGTCAAGGTTTTAAAACAGATTTATAATTTTTTTATTTCTATGATAGAAGAGTGCCGATCACTGCGTTACTAAGTAAAAAACCCTTGCACGTCAAAGCAATCTCCTCTTCACTATGGTGAAGAAATCCGCCAGCTTCCAGACGCTGTAATGCCTTTTTATCAAATACGGAGAAATCCAATCCAAAACGTGCTTGCAATTCCTTTTTTAGAAGTCCCGCCTTCAAACGCAAACGCAGCATCACATATTCCGAAAAACTGCCTCCGGGTCCTTCATCCTCTGGTGTCCCAATATCGATAAATCGTTGTATGTCCCGTGGATAGAAAAATCGACGTCCCGAGAGAAAGCTATGTGCCCCTGGCCCCAGCCCAAGATATTCCTCATCATTCCAATAACATAAATTATGACGAGAATGCCGACCCGGTTTTGCAAAATTGGAAATTTCATACTGTGCATAGCCCTGAGCTTCCAAATATTTACAAACGGATAAGTAGCAATCTGCTTGCAAATCTTCCTTAGCTTCCTTTATTCCCTGCAATGCATAAGG
>DOXU01000115.1 GCA_003518885.1 Oscillospiraceae bacterium | reverse complement strand
ACAATCCGGATTTCAGGATTCGCGTGCCAATGATTGGGTGCCCCTTCGACAGGCTCTTTCATCGAAAATGGCACCGTTTTGTCAAAACTCACAGGCCCACCTTGCGAATTGAGTGCATAACCAGAAATATATAAATCTCCTGCCATTGCTAACACACCGTTTTCAAATTTACTCTCTTTTACATAGGCTTCGGTAGTACAATCAATAACCGTCTTTAATTCGGCATTTTCTAACTCCAGTGATTCCTGTAAGACTTCTGTTTTGTGCACCGTATCAGAAACATACTGCATATGTACCGGACTTGTTTGAATCATCGTTTCAAATTTTGGACTAAATGCGTCTGTAACCACGGTAATCTCCCGTGTACGATACACATTAGCAGTTGCCATGACATCAAGCTGCACATCCAACTGTCTATTTTCCCCTTCACTATTTTGCGAGATACTTGCTTTTACGTTTCCACTATGTAAATTCAAAATGCAACCGCATTCTTCATCGACGCCAGAAATATCAACGATCTGACTGATTGGAAGATTATGCTCTACAACTTCTATACCACTGTCCTCTTCCTCCGCTTCGGAAGAGTACAGTGTTTTCAATTTAAGATCCGCTTTTATGATAACTTTGTTGCTGATCAATTTGAAATCTTGAACAAAAACGGTCGCATCGGATTTAATAATAGAAGAGGCCGCTGGTTTTCCATAATTAATTTCCAACTGCTCATGTACTTGAAATGGCTTTTCCACAAATGCAACTGGTGTACTACACTGAATTGAATGATGATTAATTTCAAGACGTTCATCATCAATATCACTGACAAATGATTCATTCATTTCACAAAAAACGCGAGCATGGAGTACAATAGAACCTCGTACCTGTACACGACGTGGACCAATCAACCGGCAATTCGCTCTAATCACTCTTGCAGAAACATACGCATAGGCATCCGTAGTACACTCTTCCTTCAAATCAAATGTGTGAGAAAAGGCCGTTTCGTGAGTCAAACAACGAATGGAACAAGAATTTTCCGTGATATATAAAACGTGGATATACAAAGTGCCGCTTACAGTCAACCGTGCCCCATCTATTTGCTTGGCGTCAATTTCCGCACAGCTTTCCGTTCTCAAAACACGCGAAACATCAGGGCAATAGTCTGGCAAAACAATATCACAATCAACAGGATGATCTACCGTTGTATCCAAAAATGGTGTGTTGATACTGATCGTATCCCGCATGATGGGTAATTCCATATAGCTATCTCTCCTTTTATACACAGGGCACAATGACATATCATTTGATATACAAGCTCATTTTTTCCTACTCTCTTAGGAGTACGCACATCGTGACCCTTTCATCCATTGGTAATATCATGTATATTTGATTGTTGTCCGCATTATGCAAAAATACTGAAAACTCTTCTGACAATTTGCAAACGAGCGCTAATAAAAGCCGTATTGTTGCAATCCCTTGTATTGTGTATTACAATTTAAAGGAATCTATTCTTAATTGCAGGAGGGCGACATGCCAATCGAAAATCATATACTAGAACAATCCGCTCTTTTTGAAAACGTTAAGGGTCCAGAAATCCAGCGCGTTTTACACTGCCTCGGAGCTACCACACAAAAATATCCTAAAAACAAGATTGTTTTAACGGCAGGTACTCCAGTCAATTATATTGGCTTTTTAATGAATGGAGTTCTTCAAATTGCCCGGGAAGATGAAAACGGAAACCGAAACATTTTAGACAAGCTCGTACCAGGTGAGCTATTTGCTGAGGTATTTGCCTGCATAGGTGGGATGGCCTCCCCTATCACTGTGCTGGCCGAGACAGATAGCCATATTCTTTTTCTTGATTGCAGAAAAATGTTGCACAGTTGCGAATCTGCGTGTGCTGCTCACGCACAAATCATAGAAAATCTGTTGCGCCTCATTGCTCAAAAGACGCTCTCTTTAAACGAAAAAATTGATTGTATTGGGCAACGTACATTACGTGAAAAAATTTGGGCGTTTCTCATCTTACAACAAAGGCATACTGGCAAAAAGGCTTTTTCCATCCCTTTTTCCCGTGCAGAAATGGCCGATTATCTATGCGTAGATCGCAGTGCACTTTCGGCAACATTAAGCCGCATGCAAGAAGAAGGATGCCTCCTCTATAATAAAAATCATTTCGAATTGCTTCGTACAAATCTGTAAAAAACTCTAAACAAAACGGTTTTAATTGTATTAAAGATCCATATTGAGCTTTGCCAATACACAAATTTATGAATAAAATCCGGATACTTTGGGTTTTTTACTTGACAACCAATATCAATATATGATATTATATTCAAGCACTCTTAAAAAACATTTTGGTTTGCGGTATGGTGTTTTTACGGAGTACACCATGTTGTTTGATAATTTAGGGGTATAGCTCAGTTGGTAGAGCAGCGGTCTCCAAAACCGCGTGCCGTGGGTTCAAGTCCTACTACCCCTGCCACTTGCAAAGAATTTGGCCCGGTAGTTCAGTTGGTTAGAACGCTAGCCTGTCACGCTAGAGGTCAAGGGTTCGAACCCCTTTCGGGTCGCCATATGCTGATGTAGCTCAGTCGGCAGAGCACATCCTTGGTAAGGATGAGGTCACCAGTTCGATTCTGGTCATCAGCTCCAGTTCATAATAATCTTTGTCATATAAAATTACATATTTCTTTTCATGGAGAGATGTCCGAGCTGGTCTAAGGGGCACGATTGGAAATCGTGTGAGGCTTAACCGCCTCCCAGGGTTCGAATCCCTGTCTCTCCGCCAAAAGTCACAAATGATGATCATCATTTGTGACTTTTTTATTTCTTAATTTATATTTTTCGACAGTCAAACTCCAACTATTTATAACAAATATCAACAACTACATCATCACAAATGATATTATCCGCTTACTCTTGACTTTTCCTTTAAAATTGCTATAAACTTATGGGAGTAGAGTCAAATCATCTAAAGGAGTACCAATGAGACCCCAAAAATCGATAACCAGATCAAAAATAATTACTGCCGCTGCGGCGACTTTATCAAGCATTTTTTTACTATCACCTACAACTATGCAAGTTAACGCCTTATCATCTGACCCTCCTATGGCCTCGACCTCTGCAGATAGCACTTCCGCCACAGCAACCTCTTCTTTGGTTGTGATAAACACTGTAAAACGAGTGGACGAATATGGGCATAAAATTGCTAATGATCTACCTGTCTCTATTAATGTCCCCAATATATCCTCTATACGCAATTTAAATGCCAGCGACTTAAATGATTCACAAGAGAATTTTAAAGGCAATGATAACAATTATTGGACGCTTTATTCTTTGGCTAAGGATACAGGCACCATATATACCGCAACTTATCAACAACTCTCCGATTTCAGCTACAGCAAAAATGATGATGGCACATATACAGTTACGGGATACACCGGCGCACTACAAAGATATTTAAATGGTGGCTCAGCTCCACAAGGTGGGTATTCTACAGCTATTACCATCCCCGACACATATAATAATATGCCAATAGTTTCTGTGGCTGACAATGCCTTCGATGGGTGTTCATCTATTACTAGATTGACAAGCATAACAATGGGGAAAAACATTAAAAGAATCGGAAAAAATGCATTTGCCAACAATAACATTACGGGTACCCTTTATATCCCATCCAATGTTATCACAATTGATAATTCGGCATTCACCAATAATGGAATTAATGCCGTAACACTAAATAAAACTTTGATCTCTATCGGCGTTTCTGCCTTTTCCAATAATCAGATTAATACATCCGTTATTGTTCCGGACAATGTAACGACAATCGGAAACGAAGCATTTTGCCACAATCTTATTCCCAATGTATCGCTTGACGATAATCTAGAAACTATCGGGACCTCCGCTTTTTCCAACAACCAAATCAGTACAAAAATCAATATTCCGAAAAATGTAACAAATATCGGTGACAAAGCTTTTTACCACAATCTTATTCCCAGCATATCATTGAACAACAAATTGCAAACCATTGGCACTTCCGCCTTTCAGAACAATCAAATTTCTGGTAATGTTTCGATTCCTAATTCGGTTTCCTTTATTGGAAATGCGGCCCTTGCCAATAATAAAATTAATTTCGTGAACATTGGCAACCATGTGAATACCATTGGAAACGGTGCCTTCAAACAAAATCAAATCAATAACGTGGATCTAGGTACCGGCGTCGTACAAATCGGATCAGATGCATTTAGTGGCAATCTCATTACTTCCTTAATTGTCCCTGATAGCGTAGAATTGATTGGCGATAGAGCTTTTATATTGAACCAGCTCTCCTCACTGACCCTGGGTAACCATGTTCAAGGTATTGGCACGTCCGCATTTGAAAACGGTAATCTTCACACCTTAATAATCCCTGACAGCACCGTAAATATTGGGGATTCAGCTTTTGCCAATAATAACATAAAACAATTAACTTGGGGAAAATCCGTAAAAACAATTGGAAGTTCAGCCTTCATCAACAATGCACTAACCAATAATCTGACATTGCCGAACAGCGTTGTATCAATTGGAACATCTGCATTTGAAAATAATGATATTGGAGGCTTAAATCTGGGGGCATCTATTCTAAATATTAGTGATAATGCTTTTAAGAGCAATAATCTGACATTGCCGAACAGCGTTGTATCAATTGGAACATCTGCATTTGAAAATAATGATATTGGAGGCTTAAATCTGGGGGCATCTATTCTAAATATTAGTGATAATGCTTTTAAGAGCAATAATCTG
>DOXU01000036.1 GCA_003518885.1 Oscillospiraceae bacterium | reverse complement strand
GCATACGAGATCTAGTACGGTCCCGTGGGTGTAATTCCATGCTCTTTATTATAGGCCGTTTGAATAGCACGACGCCTCTCGGTTTCTTCAATGGCCCTTTCCATTGAAGGTGTTACACTATCGGCATACATAATAACAATCCCATTCGAGTTCCGAGCCGCTCGACCAATCGTTTGCACTAGTGAGGTTTCGCTACGTAAAAATCCCTCTTTGTCCGCATCCAAAATAGCAACGAGAGATACCTCTGGAATGTCCAGCCCCTCACGCAACAAGTTAATGCCAATTAGAACATCGAACTCACCTAAGCGAAGGTCACGAATGATCTCCATGCGCTCAATTGCCTCAATACCATGATGCATATAACGCACTTTTACATCCATCTCTTCAAAATATCGCGCAAGATCTTCTGCCATTTTTTTAGTCAGTGTTGTAATTAATACACGCTCTTTTCGCTCCACTCGTTTATGAATTTCAGAGAGTAAATCGTCAATCTGTCCATCTGTAGGCCGAACTTGGATTTCTGGATCAATTAGTCCCGTAGGACGAATCACCTTTTCAATAATTTGCTTGCTATTCTCGCGTTCAAAATCTCCTGGTGTTGCACTGACAAAAACCGCTTGATGAACATGATCCGTAAATTCATCAAAATTTAATGGCCGATTATCCAAAGCTGATGGGAGCCTAAATCCATAATCTATCAAAGTCTGCTTCCGCGCTCGATCGCCTGCTGACATTCCCCTCACCTGAGGAAGCGTAACGTGAGACTCATCCACAAACAATAAGTAATCATCTGGAAAATAGTCCAAGAGCGTAAAGGGGGTACTGCCGGACGGACGTCCCGATAAGACACGTGAATAGTTCTCAATTCCTTTGCAAAAACCTATTTCGCGTAGCATCTCAATATCATATTTTGTCCGTTGTTCAATTCGTTGCGCCTCTAATAATTTATTGTGCTCTTTAAACCACTTAACACGTTCTACCATTTCGTTTTCAAGATCATCAAGGGCAGGTATCAGTTTTTCTCTTGGTACAATATAGTGAGAAGCCGGATAAATTGCTATATGCCCAAGCACTCCCTTAATTTCGCCTGTCAATGTATTAATCTCTGTGATACGATCAATCTCATCCCCAAAAAATTCAATACGAATTGCATTTTCCCCCGAATAAGCTGGGAAAATTTCTACAACATCACCACGCACGCGGAATTTATTTCGCACAAAATTGATATCATTGCGCTCATATTGCAATTGCACCAGCTTTTTCAGGACCTCATCCCGAGGCCGCTCCATCCCTGGACGCAAGGATAAAATCATGTTTTTGTAATCAATTGGATCGCCCAAATTATAGATGCAAGAGACGGAGGCAACAATAATAACATCCCGCCTCTCCACCAACGCAGAAGTGGCAGAATGACGCATTTTATCAATTTCATCATTAATGGCACTATCTTTTTCGATATACGTATCCGTTGAAGGAACATATGCCTCCGGCTGATAGTAGTCATAGTAGCTAATAAAATACTCTACAGAATTGTGTGGAAAAAATTCCTTAAACTCGCCACAAAGTTGCGCCGCCAACGTCTTATTATGCGCAAGAATCAATGTAGGACGATTTGCTTTTGCAATAATATTAGCCATTGTAAAAGTCTTACCCGAACCCGTAACACCAAGCAATGTTTGAATAGGGTCTCCTTTTAAAACACCATTGGTCAAACGGTCAATCGCTTCTGGCTGGCCGCCAGCCGGTTGATACGGAGAAACCAGTTCAAATTTGTCCATGAAAAATCCCCCAAGGGCATCAAAAGATATGCGGAAGTGCACGCACCATCGCGTTAGCAATATCCACATTTGGAATAACCCTCTTGATTAAAAATATAAAATAATTCGTAACATTCTAAACAATTACAGAAAACAGGAGTTACATTGTCCCCACTTGTTAGTATACCATAAAAACAGTAAACATTACAGCAAGAACCTAAAAATTTTAAAACGCTCTATCCCTGAAAAAAGGCTGCCGTAGTTGGCGAAGCGGCCAGTGAAACCCAATCTCCCCCTGCAACAATGAGATGATCAATTAAACGCACACCTACTGTTTGCAATGCACGAGCAATTTGTCCAGTTACTTCAATATCGGCTTCCGAAGGAACTGCCAATCCGCCTGGGTGGTTATGCGCAAGCAAAACGTCCGTAGCTGTGTACCGCACGACAATTTCAACAATCCGTCTAATACTAACCGCCGAGGCATTTACACTGCCTTCAAATACTTTATCACAAAAAAGAATCTTTCCTTTTCCATCAATGCACATCATCACAACCATCTCCTGTGTACGGCCTAAAAAGAATGGCAATAAATATTGTGCTGCATCATCCGAGCTGGTAACAATGCGCCCTGCCTCTCTTTGATCTAAAAGATAGCGCCTGCAAACCTCAGGAAACAATTTAAGTAGAATGGCCGCATTTTCTCCAATCCCCTTTACTTTTTGAAGTTCCTCTATGGAGGCATCCAACACACTAGAAAGTGATCCACCAAAAGCATCCAATAGCCGGTGAGAAATTTCATTTGTGTCTTGCCTGGGCAATGCGTAAAAAAGAATCATCTCTAAAATCACATGGGGCTCGAAGTTATCGATACCTTCCGCTACAAAACGCATCTTTAAACGTTTTCTATGCCCTTCATGAGAGATTAAAGGCTGTTGTTTTTCCAATTATAACGCCCCTTTCAAGAGGCTTTGCTAGTACATAATCTAGATTATGTAC
>DOXU01000109.1 GCA_003518885.1 Oscillospiraceae bacterium | reverse complement strand
GAAGTATGCGTTTCCTTAATGGCCGAGAGCGGAGATATGCGATTGACTCTTTGTGTGTCTATTTTGATCTGAAGTCACAACAGGATTAAGGAGGACGTGCGTGGCGAATGGTGTAATCAAACAAGGCATTTCCAATGTTAAATATGTTTTGTTCTCCCAATTTTCCTATTATCTTGTGATGTTTTTCACTTCACTTGTGCTTCCGGGCTTGTTGGGTGTTATTCCAAACGGGTATTATCAGATTTATTTTTTTTACACAACAAGTTTTGTTGGCTTGCTGCATCTTGGGTATAACGATGGTGTCTTTCTAAAATATGGGGGATATCAGTATCGTGATTTACCAAGAAGGTCTTTTCGCAGTGGCACCAGAATCTACGTTTGCATGAATGCCTTAGAAATGGTGGTAGTGATAGCGATCATTTTGTTTGAAAAAGATCCGAGCAAACGCTTTGCGTTCTTTTTTGCTGCGTTAGATATTGTGGCAATCAATTTATCATCTTTGCTTAATTATATTAACCAGGCGACAGGGCGTATTAAGCTATATAGTTTTATTGTTGTAGCTGAAAAGGCACAGCTAATGGCAGGGCTATTGATTATGCTCTTGCTTCGCAGAATGGACTTTCACGCCGTCATTGTATTGGATTTTGCGGCGAAAGTGGTGGTTCTTTGCATCAATGTGTATCAATGTAGAGATCTGATTTTTGGCGAGCACATTCCACTTAAAGAGGCGTGGGGAGAATATTGGGATAACATTCGTGTAGGCATTAAATTAATGATTGCTAATCTGATGGCAATGATGGTTTTGGGAGCAGGAAAACTTTTTCTTGAACGTTTGGGATCCGTTTCTGATTTCAGTATGTATACTTTTGCGGCAAATGCCATTAATGTTGCCATGATGTTTATTTCAGCGGTGGGATTAGTTCTCTATCCGGTTTTGTGTCGATTGCCCAAAAACGTTCTGCCTTATTATTTTCAACGAATTAATCGACTGCTCTGTGCTTTTATTTTCTGCATGATGCTGCTTTATTATCCTATGGTTCCCATTATTCGGTATTTTTTACCTCATTACACTCCAGTTTTTCAATATCTATATTTGCTATTTCCTATTGTTATCATGCAAAGTAAAATGCAGCTTTTAATCAATAATTTCTATGAGACACTTCGTGAGGAAAAGGCGATGATGTGGGCAAATGTTTCCTCTGTGGCTATATTTGTTGCGATAGCACTTCCGCTTTTTTTATGGAAACATTCTGTGATGGTTATTGTTTGGACGACATTGGGCGTCTTTGTATGGCGGTGTTATGCTTCGGAACTATTTTTGAAAAAGAAAATGGACATTCACCATTTTCGCAATATTGCAGAAGAGTTGGGAATGGGTGCACTGTTCCTACTTTTGAATGCTTTTTTGGGTTGGGAGATTGCAGGTATTGTAAATACCATTGTAGTGGCGTTTTACGTTTTCCATTATCGAAAAGAATTGATCCCTGCTGCAAAGACCGTAATAAGTGGGGCACTCTCACGTTGAATCGGTGTTTTTACAGGAGAAGACTTGACGAAATATCCATATTAGATTATAATATTGAGATGTCCGGCCTTAAATTCAAGACCGTGTCCTTGCCGTCTGAGAGGCGGCCTAATGTCCAGAAGGAGGTGCTTTTATGGCAACAATTAGTCAGTACGAAACAGTGGTCATCTTTAAATCCAATTTGGGGAAAGAGGCCATCACGGCGCTGCTTGAAAAATTCAAAGCGCTTGTGAGCGAGAATGGGACCATTGAGTCTGTAGATGAATGGGGCAAACGTCGGTTGGCCTATCCTATTAACGATGAGAACGAAGGCATTTATGTGCAGTTCGTCTTCTCTGCCGACAACAGCTTTCCAACAGAGCTTGACCGTCAGCTGAAATTGACAGATGGCGTCATGCGTTCACTTATTATACGCAAATAAGGGGAGGGTAACTTATGCTGAATGTAGTAGCACTCAATGGTAGGTTGACAGCAGATCCCGAGCTGCGACATACAGGAAGCGGAACGTCAGTTACTTCCTTTACGCTAGCTGTAGACCGCAATTATGCACGCGCCGGAACTGAACGGCAGGCAGATTTTATTGATATTGTTTGCTGGCGGGGAACAGCCGAATTTGTGTCAAAATATTTTCATAAGGGGCAGTTGGTTGCAGTGGATGGAACAATCCAGACACGCAGCTATACAGATCGCAATGAAAATAAACGCAAAGCGGTTGAAATTGTGGCAAATAATGTGCATTTTGCGGAATCCCGGAAGAGTAATTACGGAAACGTTGACAACGCGCCGGCTGTACAGGATACTCCTGATGCTAGCACGCCTGTCTCTAACGGGGATGACGGAGATTTCGTAGAAATCGCGGGAGATGAAGATCTTCCGTTCTAATATCGGAAAAATATGAAGGAGGCTGTTGTATTATGGCGAGAGATGATCGCGAAAGCAGAGGCGACCGTGGCGACCGCCGCGGCCGTAAAGGTCGTAGGAAGGTTTGCTCTTTCTGCGTAGATAAGGTAGAAAACATCGATTATAAGGATATTGCCAAATTGCGTAAATATCTTTCTGAGCGGGCAAAGATTCTTCCCCGTCGTGTAACGGGTACTTGTGCACACCATCAGCGTGCATTAACTATTGCTATTAAACGGGCACGTCATTTGGCATTGCTGCCTTATGTCAGTGACTAAATTTTGACTTTTCAAAACCTCCGGGTTATCCCGGAGGTTTTTTATTTTATATTCGACTAAATGGAAGAGAAGGCTTTGTATTCTTGACAGAATGAAAAGTAAATAGATATAATTAGAGATAACCTACAGATAGATATATATGAAATGGAGGTCATGCTGATGATATATTTTGATAAACAGCATCACTTGCTGGAGCAGCATGCTTATGACTATAGGTTGCAGGATATTGAAAATCCTAATTTGTATCGGGATCTTTTCCCGTTTACAGAGGTGCCTAAGATTTCATTTAATCACCGGGAAGTTCCCATGAATATGCCTGATCACGTTTATATTACCGATACAACTTTTCGTGATGGTCAGCAAGCGAGAGAACCCTATACAGTGGAACAAATCGCGACCATTTATCAATTATTGCATTGTTTAGGTGGCAAAAACGGGATTATTCGTCAGACAGAATTTTTTGTGTATAGTAAAAAGGATCGTGAGGCACTCCAAAAATGCTTGGAAATGGGATATCAGTATCCCGAGATTACCACATGGATTCGTGCCAATATGAAGGATTTTCAGCTTGTAAAAGATTTGGGCGTAAAAGAAACCGGGATTTTGGTTAGTTGTTCGGATTATCATATTTTCAAAAAATTACATATGACCCGAGCGCAGGCAATGGAGCACTACCTTTCCATTGTAAAAGAGGCACTTGCTGTTGGTTTGCGTCCACGTTGCCATCTGGAAGACATCACACGGGCGGATTTTTACGGCTTTGTGGTTCCATTTGTGGATGCCTTGCGCAGCTTGGGGGAGGAAGCAAATATCCCAATTAAAATTAGAGCATGTGATACATTGGGGCTAGGTGTCTCTTTTCCAGGAGTAGCGCTGCCGCGTAGCGTTCCGGGAATTATTTATGGTTTGCGCCATTATTCCAAAATTACGGCAGAGCAACTGGAATGGCACGGACACAACGATTGCGGTATGGCAGTTGCTAATGCCTGTAATGCATGGCTTTATGGAGCCCAGACAGTTAATTGTTCAATTTTAGGCATTGGTGAGCGCACAGGAAATGTTCCGTTGGAAACGATGGCCATATTGTACACATCACTTCGTGGAGATGATGGTGGAATGGATTTGAGCGCTATTTCAGAGATTGCGGAATATTACGAAAAAGAAATTGGCTATAAAATTCCGCCCATGACGCCTTTTGCGGGACAAGATTTCAACGTGACACGTGCAGGTGTTCATGCGGATGGCATCCTAAAAGATGAGGAAATTTATAATCTTTTTGATACAGCAAAAATTTTAAATCGACCAGCTACGATTGCCATTTCAAATGTTTCTGGCTTGGCGGGTATCGCGTGTTGGATCAACCAATATTATCATCTCTCTGAGAAAAACCGTGTGGAGAAAGCAGACCCATTAGTAGCCAAGGTAAAAAAATGGGTGGACAGCGAATATGAGAACGGCCGCGTAACATCAATTAGTGATGAGGAAATGGATGCCCGCGTACAAAAGGCGGAACCGAATAGATTTTTAAGATGATTTTTGGTACTTAAGAGTGTGTAGATGACAAAGACAATAAAAAAATGAAGGCTATCTTGGTAAGCAATATGTTTTTTGTCTCTTTTTATTTTTGGGCTGTGAAAAAATTTATATATTTAGATTGCCTGAAGAAAAGAGATCAGGTGGAGCTGAGGGATAATCTCCACTCTCTGTTTTTAAAAGGCATTTGTGTTTTTAAAGGAGTGGATAATGATTCCCGTTATCATTGCCCTGTTTGTTTGTATCGCTGTTTTGCCTCTGTTTGTAAAGTTTATTGAACGAAATGTAGAAATTTTTTTATTTATTATGGGTATTGTGACGGCTGTTGTCGCTGGCGCAATGAATCTGCAAAATATTTCTCATATTTTTGAGAACCCCTTTCTATATGTTATTACGGCCGCTGTATTCTTCATCAGTTTGCTATTCGGTATACTGGAAAAGAGACTGGTATTAGCAGTTGATTTTCTAGTACAACATCTGCGAATGCGCGTTATTGTATTTCTCATCGTGGTGGTTTTAGGTCTTTTATCCAGTATTATTACGGCAATTATCGCCGCTCTTCTCTTGGTAGAAATCTTGTCTGCTTTACCTATTGGGCACGAAAATAAAGTGCAAATTGGCATTGTATCTTGCTTTTCTATCGGGTTGGGTGCGGCATTAACGCCGATTGGTGAGCCGTTATCTACGATTGTGATTTCAAAATTACATCAAAACTTTTTTTATTTATTTTATCTTCTGGGCGGATATTGTCTTGTTGGCATTTTGTTGCTGGGTCTTTTAGCGGTGGTTCTGATGCCAGCAAACCGAGCGGGTAAAATGAACATAAAAAGTGATGAGGTGCCAGAACGTGAAAGGGAGGATGTACGTAGCATTGGTATTCGAGCCGGAAAGATCTTTTTGTTCGTGGTGGGACTTGATTTATTGGGTTTGGCCTTTCAACCGGTGATTAATACCTATCTTATTCATTGGAGTAATCAACTTCTTTATGTTGTAAATGTTGTTTCTGCAATTTTGGATAATGCCACATTAGCAGCAGCAGAAGTATCTCCCGTGATGAGTGTTATGCAGATTAAAACCATTCTGATTAGTTTATTGATTAGTGGTGGCATGATGGTAACAGGGAATATTCCCAATATTATCGTGGCGACAAAAATGAAGGTTAGTATGCGAAAATGGGCAGTGATTGGGCTACCTATTGGAGCAGTTTTCTTGGCTGGTTATGCTGTTGTACTTTTTTTAATTCGTGTTTGAATCAATAGTATACGGCGACTGTATATTAAAAAATCGCTTCTATTCAACAGATAGAAGCGATTTTTTGTGTCATAATTTATTTTTAAAGGCGGCGCCAATCCTCATGACGAAATGCCCCTCGTTTTTTCGTTATCTCAAGCTGTTTGAGTAGAGCAGGAATATCTTGATTGAGTGTACCTTTGAGTGTCATATAATTGGAGGCATGGTTTGCACGAAAAATTGTTTTTTCTGTATCTACATGCTTTAAAAAAAGCTCCATTTCCATTATTATATCATCGGGTTCCAATAGATGTAGCTTTTCTTCTTTGATATCCTGCAAAATTGGTGCGCCAGGTTCCAACATTAGAGTTAGGAATCCAAGATAATCCGGCTTTATTTGACTGATGAGCTCAGCCGATTCCAGCGCATGCTCTTGCAAATACTCTTTTCCACCTAACCCTGATATTAGTGTGATAGAAGATTGAATGTGGGCTTCTTTCAATTTTTGACCCGCTGCAATGATCTTTTCGCGGCTTACCCCTTTATTTATCTGTTTGAGAATCTTGGCATCGCCTGACTCTGCCCCCATATAAACCATGGTCAAGCCAGCTTCATGAAGGCGAGAGAGATCTCTAACAGAATGCCGTAAGATATCTTTGGGTGTGCCATATGAGGTAATGCTTTTTGCGTAGGGAAAAAGATCGTGAATATAAAGGAGCAGTTCTTGTAAGGTATTGGCAGGTAGAACGAGGGCATCGCCATCCGCCAGAAATATTTTAGCGATTTGATTTCCATAACGCTCTTTTGCTTCCAGAAAATCTTGCTTAATTTCATCTAGGGGGCGAATGCGAAATTGTTTGGTTTTATACATTGTGCAAAATCGGCAGCCATTATGGGAACAACCGATGGTGACTTGCACGATCAAGCTGCGAGCTTCGCTTGGAGGGCGGTAGAGTGTTCCTTCGTAAATCATTTTTGCTCCTTTGCGAGGGAAAGCAGGGAGAAGAATCGTCAAATTCAGGAAATATTGATATCAACGCCATTCACTTCTACGCCTTCTTCAACGCGGATAAGGATATATTTTTTCCCGTCAATAATTCGTGTTTCGATTAAATCACTGCGGTCAGGTTTTACCTGGATCGTCACATCAGGAGTATGGAGTTCAAATTTTTTAGTATCGATAATATTCTGTGGAGAAAGTCCCGTTTCAGCACCAAACTCCGTATCGTATTTTTCATTGAATGTCTCAATATTGTTTTCAGATACACCGCAGGTCTTTAGCACATTTTTGACTGTATTCTTCGAAAGAATCAAAGGATCCGCTTCTTTATCTGCTTTGTTTTCCTCAACCATTTCACTTAGCTGTTCATGAACGGATTGCATAACCTCGTAATTACATTCATCTGCTAGAGTATTACCCAGTAAAGATTCAAAAACCTCTTTCTGCTCAGCGGCAGGCATGGGCAATTCAGATTTAAATAAGGTATCGATAAATTCCGTATGATTTTCCTGAATATTTTTTGTGTAATAAAGTGCATCGTAAATATTGGCGGTACGGTCATCAAAGGCAGGGAACATAAAGCCAAGTTCAGGAGCTGAAACTAACCAATCGGCCTTAATATCGTGAAATTCATTTTCGGCAATAAAATAGCTTAAAGCCGGCTTAGTGGGCTTAATGGGGCAAATGCTGCATAATATGTAAGAAAATACGTCGTCGGAGGCATCATCTTGCAACGCCCCATCACGTGAGCGATAAGGAATATCATAGGTGTCATGTGCCAGCAAAATCAGATAGTTTCCTTCTATGACCAAATTTTCAATGACGCGTTGAAAAAAAGTCTGTACGGCTTTCTCATCCTTTAAAGAAGAATTACGTAATGCCATTAGGAGCTTATGTTCCTCACCATCAACAACTTGTTCTGTTGTGAAGGAAATATCAATTAAATTTTTTTCCAACGTTCCGGATAGTGTTCGCTTAATGATAGAACTGTCCCTTATCCACATCTGACGCTGCCGACGAAGAGTTGCGTCTAGGCCTGGGAGGTAGCCTGACCCGGAGTTGACCCGCACGCGGAAAGGCCCAGTGCACAAGCCAGCAGCAGGACGGCACGTTTCACGATGTTGTCTCTCTCCGCGGTTGAACGGGCCGCTTCTCTTTCTTCTTTATATCTCACCGGATGGCAGCACGGGCTACCGACGAAGTGCTCGCAGTCCCCTGCTATCCGCGCGCGTCCCGGGG
>DOXU01000063.1 GCA_003518885.1 Oscillospiraceae bacterium | reverse complement strand
CAAAGCCCATTTCATGAGTAACAACAATCATCGTCATTCCATCTTTGGCCAATTGCTTCATAACGCCCAAAACTTCACCGACTAGCTCCGGGTCAAGTGCAGATGTCGGTTCGTCAAATAACATAATTTGCGGTTCCATCGCTAATGCACGAGCAATTGCTACACGCTGCTGTTGTCCTCCCGAAAGTTTTGAAGGATAATCATCTTGCTTATCCTTCAACCCGACCTTTTCCAGAAGAGAAATTGATTTTTCAACGGCCTGATCCCGTGGGATTTTTTTAACAAGCATTGGAGCAACAATCAAGTTCTCCAACACTGTCTTATGGGGAAAAAGATTAAATCGCTGAAAAACCATTCCCAACTTGATACAAAGCGCCGCCGTTTTTGTTGGTGAAATTCTTAAGGCATTCCTACCTTTAATCCGCTCGTCAATTAGCTCGCCATCAATATAAACTTGCCCCTCTGTGATACGTTCTAAATGGTTCAGGCAGCGCAACATCGTACTTTTTCCCGAGCCACTCGGACCAATAACACAGAGCACCTCATTGGCAGAAACGGAGAAATTAATATCTTTTAATACTCTATTGTTGCCAAATACCTTATCCACATTTTTCATTTGTATGACATACTGATTACTCATATCGCTAGACTCATCCCCTCAGACATCCGGTTCCCTTTTGTTTTCTTACTCATAGGCAGAATATTTCTTTTCTAATCTTGAGAAGATGACTGTGAAAATTGTGGTTAATGCAAGATAAAAAATCATACAAGGCAAATAATAAATTGCTTTTCCGCTTGAATTCGAGAGAACAGTAGTTGTCCTCATTAGTTCGGTAAGCCCCATGACAGACACAAGAGAGGAGTCCTTCAGCAGACCGACAAATTCATTCCCAATGGGAGGAATTAATCTTCTATACGACTGCGGGATAATCACATGACGCATAGCCTGTGCGTAGTTCATTCCCAATGCACGCGAAGCCTCCATTTGCCCTTTGTCGATAGACTGAATTGCTGCACGAATGATTTCTGCAAGATAAGCACCTGCATTCAAACCCAATGCAATAATTCCTGCTGGAAGCATGTCAATCGAGATAGAGGAAATCATGGGGAGTGCAAAATAAATAAACATAATCTGCAGCATAAGAGGGGATCCGCGAAAAAACCATACATAAAACCGAGCAATATTGCTTAGCACAGGCTTTTGGGATATACGACATAATGCGATAATCACACCTAGCACTAAACCGATGATAATGCCAGCTACGGTCAATTCTAGTGTAATAAGTGCGCCGTTAAAGAATGCCGGCAGAGCTTGTGTAATAAGGCCCAAATTATTTCATCTCCGTTTATCGTTACAAAACTTCCCGCCTATTATGGATTAATACCATATAGGCACTCAATCTAATATCTTTAATTTCGTATCGATATTGCTGCTCAAATCGACACCAAACCATTTTTCGGAAAGTTTTTTGACTTCTCCTTGTTTGGTCAAATCATCAATTGCGCCCTGCACTTTATCACGCAGCTTGGTGTCAGATTTACGGAAACAGGCTCCAACCGGCTCATTCGTCAATTTCACATCAGTAGTTTGATAGTCATTTGGGTTCTGCTTAATATAATATTCGGCCGCCACTTCATCGATAAGGACAGCGTCCACTTTATTAGCCTGTATTGCCTGGAAACACTGAATTTCTTGGTCATAGGTGCTGACGTTCATTTTGATTCCTTTGCTTACCAACTTGGTAGCGGAATCATTCGCCGTACTATTCACTTGACATCCCACATTTTTCCCATTCAAATCCGATTGCGACTTGATTGAGGTATTTCCCTTTTTCACTACAATGACCTGTGCATTAGCCAAATATGGCTTTGTCATGGCAAACGAAGTTTTACGATCCTCAGTAATACTAATCGCAGAGATAATACAATCAAATTTTTTAGAATTTAAAGAAGTAAAGATCCCATCCCATGCTGATGATTGAAACTCAACTTTTAGATTCAATTTTTTCCCTATTTCGTTCGCAAAGTCTACGTCAAATCCGACATCTTTACCCGTATTTCCATCTTTGTATTCCATTGGGGGATAAGTATCGTCTACACCCACTACCAATTTACCAGGAGTCAGTGTTAATGAGCCTCCTGAAGATGTCGAAGATTTGCAAGAAGTCAAGGCAACAGAGACTACAGCGGCGGCGGCAACCGCCAAGGATAGAATCTTGATCGACTTTTTCATTTTAATTGCTCCTTTATCACTTTAACATGATATCACTTTAGGCCGCGTTATAAACTGTGTGCAATAATGAAGTATACCCTATCAAATCACCCTATGGAAAGCATCTTTTTCTCTCTATTTCAATAAAAAAGATCCTATCGGGCTGCCCGTTCCGGGTAACCATATGATAAGACCTTATTGCCATAAAACAAAACCTGTAAAGTAGGAAAACCGGATCTTTTCAAACAATTTCCAGAAAGCGTGCCGTTCATTATTTTTTCATATTAAGTTC
>DOXU01000021.1 GCA_003518885.1 Oscillospiraceae bacterium | reverse complement strand
GTAACCCTTATTCCATTATATTAATGGATGAAATTGAAAAAGCGCATCCTGATGTATTGAACATTCTCCTTCAAATTTTGGATGACGGCCATGTAACTGATGCACACGGACGGAAAGTCAACTTTGAAAATACAGTCATCATCATGACTTCTAACGCGGGGTCCGACAAACACACGAACTCACTCGGGTTTAATCGAGAGCCTGCAACTGTTGCGAAGGAACATGCCCTTAAAGCACTCTCTGATTTCCTCCGTCCGGAGTTCTTAAGCCGAATTGATGAAATCATTGTCTTCCAACCACTTTCCGAAGAAAGTCTGAAAAAGATCGCTGCCTTAATGCTGAATGAATTAAAAGAATCTCTTGCACAAAAAAATATGGATCTTCTTTGGGATGATTCGTTAATTAATGCATTGGTTCAAAAATCTATTGGCGGAAAATTCGGAGCTCGCGATCTACGGCATACCGTTCGTAAAGAAATAGAAGATAAAGTCGCCGAATTAATGGTAACCTATTGTGAACGCCCAATTAAATCCTTCAACTTTAGCGCTCATGATCAGGACATTACAGCAACTGTTATTTAATTTTTTTCTTACCATTTAAAAGAATCGGAACAATTTTTTGTTTCGATTCTTTTTTCTTTGCCCAATAAATAAAATCTGTATATTGACAGTTTTTTATATTGTGGTATGATAGATATGTTTCGCGGGAGTGGCGGAATGGCAGACGCGCCGGTCTTAGGAGCCGGTACTTCGGTATGTGGGTTCAAGTCCCATCTCCCGCACCATAAACCAGTCTTGTACAGTTCTCTTAGCAAGATCGCATTTGCTCTGTATGTAAAAGGATAGCAGCCGTATCAGGTAGAGTGTATCTCTAACTGGTGTGTGCTGCTGTCGAATTATGTAAAGAGACAAGTACTTTTGGCCGCAACTCCATCAATGTGAGGATATAAAATGGAAATTCTTAAACAACGAATTTTAAAGGATGGCAAAATTAAGGAAGGTGGCATTCTCAAAGTTGACAGCTTTTTGAACCATCAAATCGATATTCATCTTTTGGATGAAATCGGGCAAGAATTCAAACGTCTTTTTGGCAAAGAAAAAATCACGAAAATTGTTACAATCGAGGCAAGCGGTATTGCCATTGCTTGCATGACTGCTCAATATTTCCATGTTCCTGTCGTCTTTGCCAAAAAGTCGGCAAGCAAAAATATTGATGGAGATGTTTATAAAGCGAAGATCGTAAGTTTTACCCATGGAAATGAATATACCGCCATTTTGGAAAAGCGTTTTCTATCATCTGAGGATCGGATTTTGATCATTGATGATTTTCTTGCAACTGGAAAGGCTCAGTTGGGCCTTTTGGATATTGCCAATCAAGCAGGTGCCGTCGTAGCGGGCATGGGAATTGTGATTGAAAAAGGGTTTCAAGGTGGTGGAGACAAACTCCGTGCAACAGGTTACAATTTAAAAAGCCTTGCGATTATTGACCGCGTTGATAAAGATGGCGTTCATTTTCGGGAATCCGATTCTGTATGAAAACCGATTTAAAAAATATTAAAAATATCTTTTTTGATCTTGATGGAACCATCACGAACTCAAAAGTTGGCATTACAAAATCTGCGGCGTATGCTTTACGTTCATTTGGCATCTCAGTGACAGACCTGGATGACCTGCTTCCCTTCATCGGTCCTCCACTAAAAGAATCTTTTATGCGCTATTATGATTTTACTGAACAAGATGCCATTCTTGCAGTCAGAAAATATGGAGAATATTTTAGCAAAATTGGTTTATACGAAAATGCCGTTTATTCCGGCATAGAAAGTATGCTTCACCAGCTTCGGTTAAAAAAGCGCACTTTATTTGTTGCCACTTCAAAACCTACTTATTTTGCTATAAAAATTTTATCTCATTTTCACTTGCTTTCCTACTTCCACTCTGTATTTGGAAGCGAATTAGATGGAACACGCTCACAAAAAGATGAGGTCCTTCTCTATGGGTTAGAACAACGCCACATAACAGATTTATCCACCACCATTATGATTGGCGATCGCCTGTACGATATTTATGGTGCAAAAAAAGCGGGAATATCTTCTATTGGTGTATTATATGGATTTGGTAGCCGCTTTGAACTAGAAGATGCTGGCGCGGACTATATAATAGAAACCGTATCCGCTCTTTCCGCTTTATTAACAGGCACCAAATTAGTGTGAGTCAATCTCTGGTTATCCTTTTATTTTCCGTAAAGGATGACTGTAAACGCCATTACGCATTATTGGGCAAGATGAGGAGTGTCTATCTTGAAGATTTCATTAAAATATGCAAAAACCAAACAAATTGCCGAGATACCTGAATCCCACATTCAAGAGATTATCGAAGGAAACTCTGTTGTAAATTCAAAAACAGAGGAACAAATTATAGATGAAGCCTTGGCAAACCCAATCGATTCTCCAAAGATTTCGGATTTGATTCACCCTGGTGAAAAAAACCTGTGTCGTTATTCCTGACTTTACGCGTACTTGGCAGAAATGTAGCTTGTATTTGCCTAAACTCATTGCTCAATTAAATGCAGCTGGTTTGGAAGATGCCGACATCATCATTATCAGCGCAACAGGTACACATCGCATGCAAACAGCAGATGAACACCGCATTTTAATTGGGGATGAACTGGCCAATCGATTCGAAATTCTAGATCATGATTGCAGGGATAATGAAAATCATGTTTATGTTGGTACAACTTCTTTTGGTACCCGTGTAATGATCGATCGTAGGGCAATGGAATGTAAACACATCATCATCACTGGCGGTATTGTATATCACTTTCTGCCCGGTTGGAGCGGCGGAAAGAAGAGCATTCTTCCTGGTATCTCCTCCTACGAAACCGTCATGCACAATCATGGGCTTTCTTTGGTCCCTGAGTTTGGTAAGGGAGTTCGGCCAACTGTTCATTCCGGCAATATCGATAATAATCCTGTTTACCAGGACATGTTAGAGGCTGCTAATTTTGTTAAGCCTGATTTCATGTTCAATGTTATTGTGGGGCACGAAGGACAAATTGCTGGTGCCGTCGCAGGCAATTATGTTACTGCCCATGAAAGAGGTTGCAGGATGGTCGACCAGCTAAATGGCGTGAAAATCAAAGGAAAAGCTGACCTAGTGGTTGCTACTGCCGGCGGATACCCCAAAGATATCAACTTTTACCAGAGCATTAAAGTTTTACTAAATGCAGAGCGCGCTGTAAAAGACGGCGGAACAGCCATTCTAATGTTTGATTGCCCAGAAGGCATTGGCGGTGACGGTGGTTTAGAAGACATTTTGACTAACTTCAGTACAATGAATGATCGAGAAAAATGTCTGCGCGATGCTTTTAGCATATCCAAATTCGTCGGTTACTACTTCTGTTCTGTTGAGACCAGAGTTCACGTCATTATGGTCACAAATCTCAATCCAGATACCTTTAAAACTACCGGTATTATTTTGAAAAAAACATTAAAAGAAGCAGTTGAAGAGGCAAAAACATTCTTGCCGGATGACTATACTGCTAATATTATGCCACTTGGCGCTAATACGTTCCCTATAACCGAATAATTATTTTTATTTCTTATTGTCTGTATGCCATGTTCAATTCTGTCTCTTTTTTCATCTTGACAGAGTGTGTTGAACGTGGCATACTTTTTTATAGACTTATATCCCCCCATGGGGGTTACCGCGAAAGGATTTCTCTCATGCACACTAAACACCATCATAACCCTGAAAACATCCGTGCCGTTTCCAACCGACTGGCACGCGCAGCCGGCCACCTGGAATCCGTAAGAAAAATGGTTGATGCCGATGAAGATTGCAGCAAAGTCCTCATACAATTGGCCGCTATCCGCTCCGCTATCAACAACGCCGGCAAAGTTCTTTTAAAAGAACACCTAAATCATTGCATCGTAGATGCTATCCAAAATGGAGAGCAAACTGCTATTGATGAGTTAAATAAGGCGATCGACATTTTTGTGAAATGAGGAAACTCTATGTTCAGATCATGGATTGTTCGTGTGGAAAAACGCAACGTCTTATTTGTCATTTTCTCCGCCTGTGCGCTTATCCTCAGTCTAAGTGGATGTTTACAGCACTTGCTTCCTTTTGATATTGCATGGCTGGCCATTCTTCTTTGTGGTATTCCCATTATAATCGGTGCAGCACAAGCACTGATTCTTTTTCATGATATCAAAGCAGATGTTTTAGTTTCTATTGCCCTAATCGCTTCTATTTGCATCGGTCAATATTTTGCAGCAGGAGAAGTCGCACTCATTATGGCAATTGGTACTCTTCTCGAAGATGCAACTGCCCATATTACACAAAAAAGCATTAAGAAGCTTATCCAACTGGTTCCACAAACGGCCCACATAAGAAAAAATGGACAAGAAGAACAAGTCCCCATCAGCACGATTCGCCCAGGTGACACACTTGTTATTCTCTCAGGAGAAACTATCCCTGTTGATGGTATTTTACTTTCCAAACAAGCCACACTTGATCAAGCCGCTATGACAGGGGAATCTCTTCCCATGAATATGATCGCTGGAGACACCCTAATGAGTGGTACCATTAATGCTGCCAATCCATTCGAAATACAGGCAACCAAAATCGATAAAGACAGTGCTCTGCAGCGAATTGTTCATTTGGCAAAAAAGGTGGGAACTAACAAAGCGCCCATAGTCAAATCAGCAGATAAATTGGCAACCTGGGCAGTCTGGATCGCTCTTGCTATCGCAGTAATAACCGGTATCATTACTCAAAATTGGATTCGTGCCGTAACAGTGTTGGTTGTTTTTTGCCCATGTGCCTTTGTCTTAGCAACACCGACCGCTATAATGGCCGGCATCGGGAACGCCTCCCGCAAAGGCATTCTCATCCGCTCAGGGGAAAGCCTTGAGCGTTTTTCAAAAATTAGTATGATTGCTTTTGATAAGACAGGTACATTGACAACAGGGAAATTAAGTGTTTCGATTATTCAGTCGATAGATAAAACCCTAACTCGCGATAAATTACTTTCTTTGGCCGCTTCTGTAGAAGCATACTCCGAGCACCCTCTTGGAAAGGCCATCTATGCCACTGCGAAGGCGCAACAAATTCCTCTTTTAAAAATACAACGATTCCAAAATGATGTTGGAGCCGGTGTGCACGCCTTTGTTTCCAATCAGGAAGTATTTATCGGCAATCTACAATTTTTGCATGCCAATCACATCCCGTGTGAAGAGACGGACCTCTCCGATGTCATGCGATATAATCGAGCAGGTGCCATTATTGTTTACATCGCCATAGAACATCGGCTTGTTGGTTATATCGTTCTTTCGGATACGCTCCGCCCTGAAGCCAAAACGGCACTTACCCAATTAAAGAACATGGGGATCCATCCCATTCTATTAACAGGAGATCGACGTGCTGTGGCTGAACACGTTGCAGAACACCTGGAAATTCGGGATATCTTTGCCGAGCTTATGCCAGAAGATAAAATGAAAATAATCAAACAACTGGAAGTAAAAGAGCATCTTTGTATGATTGGTGATGGAATTAACGATACATTGGCTCTACGCTCCGCTTTTGCTGGCGTTTCCATGGGGAACATAGGAAGTGATATTGCTGTGGAATCATCAGACGCTGTCCTTGTCCACGATAGCCTTGAGAATATACCTGCACTATTTGCGCTTTCCACAACAGCGATTAAAAAAATCCGACAAAATATCCTGTTCTCCATGCTTTGGAATCTGTTGGCCATCTTGTTTTCTGTCACAGGTCTATTGGTTCCTACCACAGGTGCCCTAATGCACAATTTCGGTTCCGTCGCCGTTGTCATTAATTCCGCTCTCCTGTTTTTCAACAATAAACCAATAAATTCAGAGTCTCAAACGCCCAACTCTCTTTTCTCCAAAACATAATCTAACATCCATTCATTTGAAAGCACTAAGGAAAATAAATACCATATGT